>CALDGT010000529.1 GCA_937942935.1 uncultured Chloroflexota bacterium
CCCCATCCCGTTATGAAATTGGTCTAATATCTCTCTTAAATAAGCATCTATATCTTGCGGTTTTGGATTGAAGCCCATCCTCGAAATTTCATCATTCATGATGAGGCTCATATCATCTAATGTCGAGCGCAATTGCAAAATTTGGCTCCGAATCATATGTAACCGTGTTGTTTTTTCATTATCCGTGATTCTATCTTTATATCGCTCCAAAATTTCGCTTGTGAGTAATATGCTGGCGAGTGGGTTACGAAATTCGTGCATCACCGAGTTGATAAAATAGGCTCTTGTGGCGCTCAGTTCTTTTTCATGGGCGAGTGCTTTTTCAAGTCGCTCATTTTCTGCTTGAATCAGTTCTGCCTCACGAAATGGGGTAATATCTTGAAACATGCCATATCGAAGGGTGCCACCATTTGGTCTGAGGACAGTACGACTAATAATTCTACCCCAAATCACATGCCCATCTTTATGCAAATAACGATACTCGTGCAAGACGAATGTGTCTGGGACTAATTGCTTTTGTGCCTCAAAAAAACGCGGTTTGTCTTCTGGGTGGATGATTTTGTCGAACCAAAAATCAATATCATTTGATAATGATAGGGGATAACCAAATAATTTTTCAAAATCACCAAACACAGGTCGAAAAATGCCTTTGCCATGCTCATCACGCTCAATGACATACGCATATTGCCCCACATTGTGCATCACCACTTCTAATAACAATTGTTGTTCGCTTGCTGTTTGGGGCAAGTTGCCATTTGCCGTTTGATGAACGAGCGTAAATGCTAGTTCTTCAGATGATTTAGGTAGTGTATCGGACATAGCAAAACTGCTCCAATAAAATGAACAATTACAATTTTAACCGTTATTATAGCGTGTGATGAATCAATTGCGAAAATAGACTATGTTGGTGTGGGAAGATAATCCATTATCAATTGGAAGACAGTGCCTTTGCCAAGAATACTCTCAAATTCTATTTTTCCCCGATGTAATCGGATACATTCATCTGCAATCGTCAAGCCCAATCCGCCACTATGTTGAGTGGGCGAGACATTCCCACCCCGAAAGAGAGGCTTAAAAATATTCTGATAATCTTCTGGTAAGATGCCGATTCCCTCGTCTTGAACAGAAAAGATGAGTTGCTCATTTTCGATAAATAACCGACAAGTGATGGTTGAATTGAGTTCAGAGTATTCTGCCGCATTTGTTAAAAGCGCAGAGATAGCATATTTTAAGAGACGTATGTCTAATAAAATCTCTTGGCGTGATAATTTATTTTCGAGGATAACCCGATGATGTGCGCCTTTTCCGCGCCTAAAGTGGTCTATCTGCTCATTAAAATAGATAGATGCCTCTACAGCCTCTGGATGAAATCCCATATTCGATAATTGGTTGCTCATGATGAGGCTCATATCATCTAGTGTAGACCGAAGATTAATCACCTGTGTTTGGATAGTGTCTAGGCGTTTTTTCTTTTCATCCGAGGTCATTTTATCTTCGTATTTTTCTAACATCTCGCTGGCGAGCAAAACAGATGCCAACGGGTTGCGAAATTCGTGCATCACGGAACTGATGAAATAATTGCGGATGGCACTCAGTTCTTTTTCATGCTCAAGTGCTTTTGATAGTCGTATATTTTCAAGTTGAATTTGCTCTACTTCGTGCATGTAGGTGATATCTTGTGTGATGCCGTAAACCCGTATTTTATCTGTTTCAATAGGCACACAATAAATGGTGGTCCTTAACCACATATAATGCCCATCTCCATGAAGATACTGATTTTCATACGTATAATATTGATAGGGAGAAAGATGTTTATATATTTTTTTAATTGCATCCCTATCATTTGGATGCACTTTTTGGTCTATCCATTCAATTAAATGCCCTTGTCTGTTGGGCTGATAACCAAATAAC
Source organism: uncultured Chloroflexota bacterium (assembly GCA_937942935.1). Taxonomy (GTDB): domain Bacteria; phylum Chloroflexota; class Anaerolineae; order Aggregatilineales; family Phototrophicaceae. Next base: position 1,912 of record CALDGT010000529.1, read on the forward strand.
GATTGTTGATTCTCGGTTTGATAATCGAATACAATCTCATCGGTTTGTGTGTTGATGGTCACGATGAACGCATGAATTTTAACAGCTTTAATAATTGTGTTCATCATCGTATTTTGCTGGCGGAGCTCAAAATTGAGATGTGTTTCATATTGCAAAATATTCATCACAAATTGCGAGATTAAATTTGGGTTTGGTTGCTGGATGGTATAAGTTTTACGGGCTTGTTTAACTTTTTCGAGTTTTTCTGGGCGGTAATGCAGAATCACAGTTTCTAAAATATCAAGAGTGTGTTCAATATGATTTCTATTGAATGTCCAAATGGTATCAAATTCGCGTTCTGCCTCACTTGTGACCAACGCATCTCTGTCTTGCCCACATAATAAAACAGAAAATTCATCTGATAAAATGAGCAAAAACCACTCTTGTAGAAGTTGGTCATTTTTTGCTAATTCGATATTTAATTCATTGACGCCACTTTCGGGAGGCAATGGCTTCCCCGCAAAAATACAAACCTGTTGTGCGATTTTTGCCAATTCCCGATACCGCTTGGTCTCTTCTCTCCAATAAGATGATTCTTGAAACCCTGTGAACAGCATGGCTGGGATTTTATTGTTGAGGATACTATCTTCGAGAGTGTGCGATAAATGAACAAGCGTGCTTTTTGTACACCTCACAACAGGCAAATCATCCCCTAAGTGTTGTTGAATAAGGTTAAAGAGCGATTGTGTTAGTGGAGATTGTGCTTTCCTCGCCATGATAGGGACACTCCAGCATGAAGTTACAAATTTTGTTGTTCCCCCATATCTTTATTATACAACCATCAAATGCTTGTGCTAGTTGATGGATTCGGTTTATTATCTAATTATCACAAAGATGCTCTATAATGGTATGAACAAACAGTTTATTGAGAAAAGGTTGTCTTATGGATAAGCGGATGGTGGAATTTATACGGGCATTACGGGCGGCTGGTGTGCGAATTTCATTGGCAGAGAGCCAAGATGCTGTTTATGGGGTAGATGAAGTTGGTGTTGATAATCAGAATCATTTCAAATCTACGCTCAAAAGCACCCTCGTCAAAGAATCGCATGACCATCAAATTTTTGATTATTTTTATCCATTGTTCTTTGCATCCAATGTGCCACCCCTCCAAAATATCCCAGAGAATTTGAGCGCAGAAGAACAAGAGATGCTTCAACAAGCACTCCGTTCATTGGTTGGGCTAGACCAAGCCTTACAAGATTTACTCCGTCAGTTATTAGAAGGGCAAGCCTTTAACCAAGACCAACTTGACCAAATGGGAGAAGATGCAGGGTTGAATCAAGCCAATGAAATGTATCAACGCCCTTGGTTTGAGCGTCGGATGAATCAGCAAGCCCAAATGGAACGCCTGCGCCAAATGCTAGAGCAATTGTTAGAGCAATTGCAAAATATGGGCATGAGCCAAGAAAAACTAGATGAATTGCGCGAGATGATGCAAGAGAACATGCAAGGTCTCTCTGAGCAACTCTCGAATTTTGTGGGGAGTTCTGTGGCGCAACAGATGGCTCAACAAGAGCCAGAAGCAAAGCCCGATATATCAGATATTCCTTTCTCGCGCCTAAGCCAAGCCGATATTGACCAAATCCGCGATGAAATTCGGCGATTAGCCGCCCGCTTACGCAGTCGGGCATCATTGCGCCAAAAACGGGCAAAAACCGGTACTCCAGACCCGCGTCGTACCATCCGCGCCAATTTGCGCTATGGTGGCACACCAATCGAACTCAAAACACGCACACATCACAAAAAACCGGCATTGGTGGTGATTTGCGACATCAGCACCTCTGTGCGGTATTGTACCGAATTTTTGCTCACGCTCATTTATGAACTCCAAGACCAAGTGGCACGCACCAATAGCTTTGTATTCATCAGCGATTTGGTAGATATTAGCATGGAGTTCAAAGAACATGAACCGCGTGAAGCCGTTTCGCGGGTGATGAACAACAATCGTCCGGGTTACTATAACACCGATTTGGGTAATAGCCTGAATACCTTCAAACGTGACCACATGGGACTTATCACAGGGCGTACAACAGTGATTATTTTGGGGGATGGTCGGAATAATTATAGCAATCCACGCTTAGATATTGCCCAAGATATTCAACGCAAAGCCCGCCGACTCATTTGGTTTTGTCCAGAACCGCGTAGCCAATGGGGTACAGGCGATAGCGATATGCACCTATATGCGACGAATTCCGATGGGGTGTATTATGTGAATACCCTCAACGATTTGGCGAATGCAGTAGATTCAATTTTAGCGGATGGATAAATAAAAAAATGGGGCTTGAATCTTTTCAAGCCCCTCAGAATCGGGTTTATAGGATTTGTTTATTTGCGCTTCTTGCGCGATTGAATTAAGAATGCCATCAGGGTGACACCAAACCCGCCTCCTAATAAAATTCCTTGTATTAGGGGTAGGCTAGGGTCTTGTGTCACGGTTGCGATGGTTGTGGTACTATGGCTATCCGCTACGGGGATAATTTCACCGTTATTTTCTGATACATCTAAATCTTCATGACAATCTACACAAGCCACAGCGAAGGCTTCTGCCTGATGTCCACTGGGGAGCAAATTGCCACTCACAAAATGTTCTGTATCATCCATAGCTGGTTTGTGATAATGACAATCTACACATTGTTGGTCTGGATGAGTGACATGCGAATAACTTTGTTCAACTGTTTCATGACACGACAAGCATAGTGTTTGTGAATCTTGCGAGATTAGACTCGATTGATGTGGGTCATGACACGATAAACAGGTTATATCTGCCGTGTTGTGTGCGCCTTGTTCCCATTCGCTATAGGTTGTGGTATGACAATCGGAACAAGCCTCACCACCAATGACAGGTACACTATCTGGAGGGTGGGTGAGTGGGGTATCTCCATGACAGGCAACACACGCAACACCTTCTTGTTTATACGTTTGGGTGCGTGGGATATAGCCTGTCGTATGACATGCCAAACAAGTTGGGTTGCTTCGTTGCTCAAACCACGCCGATTGAAACACCTCATTACTGTAGGCTTGGGCGTGGGCTGTGAATTGCCATTCAGTTGCTACATCGAGATGACAACTTTGGCAATCTTCTGGCGGGATAGGCGTAGGCGTGGTTTCTGGGGTGGCTTCTTGTGCCATAACCAAACCTGCTGTCATCAGCAATATCCCCAAAAAGAGTAAAATGATGATTTTTTGCGCTCGCATCCTATCACCTGCCTTATATGAATATGGTTTTTTGAAATTGGGGTTACATCTGTACGGACGCGATTAATCGCGTCCGTACAAGGTTTATGGTCGGATTCGGGTATTATGCCCGTATATCCGTCCCCTACTCATGTCTATTTTTCCAGCGTAAACCCTGCTTTTTCCCAGCCACCTGTACCGCCAGCCAGTACGCGCACATTATCGTAGCCCAACAAACGGAGCGCGACCAATGCCATTGTACTGCGATGGGTTGGGTTGTCATATAACACCACTGGCACATCGGTTGGGATTTCTGCCAAACGTGCCATCAATTCTGGGAGTGGAATATGAATTGCACCCGTAAGATATCCATTCGCATATTCTTCTGGTGTGCGAACATCAACTAACACAGGGGGATTTTCTGCCAGTTCCACACTCAAATCGGCAGGACGGACTGTCCAATAACCTTGTGGAATGCCTTTGACAAATTCATCAGCAATTGCGAATACTGCTTCATCGAATGCTGGTGCAACACCGGGTTCAACCATCACGGCATCGGTGGTTGTTGGGTTTTCACCAGCCGCCCAAGTGCCATAACCAGAGAGCAAACTGCGGACATTGGTATAGCCGAGCATATTTAAGACCATCATGACCATCGCAGAACGATGACCACTACCGCAATAAACCACGATATTAGCATCTAAATTGGGGAGCATATCCAAATGGTCGGTAAATTCATTTAATGGGATATTGATTGCACCGGGAATGAATCCTTCTGCAAATTCATCGGTTGTGCGGACATCTACCAATACCATTTCGGTTTGGGCATCTAATTCGGCTTTGAGGTCATCAACACGCATCGCATTGAATGTCTCTGGCAAACTCCCAAAATAACCGGTGAGTGCTTCTGTCATATCCAGAACGGGTTCTGGGGCAACGATTGGGTTATTTGCGGCGACCCAGCCATTAAAACCACCCGACAAATTCTTGACATTGGTATATCCTAACAGATTGAGGATGACCATCGCCACTGTGCCACGAATCCCGACACCGCAATAAACGACGATGAAGGTATCTTTTTCGGCGGGTAATTGGTCGAGGTTCGCCCAAAATTCATTAATCCAAATATTGGTCGCGCCTTCAATATACCCATTTTCGGTGAGTTCATCGGCAGAACGGACATCAATTAAAAATGGAGGTTCTTCGACCAATTTCACGGCTAAATCGGCTGGTGGAATAAAACCAAAACCTTCGGGTAAGGTGGTCATATAAGCATCTACGGCTGTAAATACTTCGGGGATAAATTCGGGTGCTGTGCCTGCTTCACGAGTGAAAGCATCCATACTCACAGGGAGGTCTTCTGCGACCCACGCATCAAATCCACCCCAGAAGGCTTTTACACTGGTATAGCCTAAAATTTGGAGTGATACCGCCGACAACATTGCCCGTCCGCCACCTTTGCAGATGATGACCATCGGTTCATCTAAATCTGGCAAAAGATTCAGATTTTGGGTGAGGGTGCGAATGGGGATATTAATCGCATTTTCGATATGTCCCGCTTCATATTCGGCAACTTCGCGCACATCTACCAACAAAATATCGGGGTTATCTATTAAAAGGGCTTGGAAATCTGCCAAACGCACGACATTATAACCTTGTGGCAAATTGGTGGCATATTCGCCCAAACGTGTATTAAGAGCATCATCTTGGGCAGAGACGATTCCGCCGACAAAGACGAGTAAGAACAAACTGAATAGTAAAACGAGCTTTTTCATGGACTTTCTCCTAATCGTTAAATATTTTTTGTTATCAGAGAAGCACAGATGAGCCTCTCTGGTGACGACACAGTTGTGATTTTTCATCCACCCCAAAAATCGGTGGGGGTGGCTTCTGGTGTGAGTTCTGGTGTTATTTCTGGCGCAGGGGTTGTACTTGTGCCACCCCAGAAGTCTGTCGGCGGTTCTGGGGTAGGTGTGCTACTGCTACCGCCCCAAAAATCACTCGAATTGTCGCTAGGTGTTTCGGTTTCCTCAACCGTTGTGGGTGTATACCCATCGGGTAACGGTGGAGCATGGTCTACGATGATATTCATATTCGCATCTCGTTCTTCTGGCGCGACTTTATCTTCTGTCAAGAAAATAGCATCATTACCATGACACGATTCGCAACTCTCGGTTTGTGGGGTGTTGCGTTGAATATTGTGTGGGGTCGCATAACTCCATGTCGGACGATTATTAAAATTGGGTAACAAATTGTCGCCATAGAAACTAAATGAATCTATATCAATTGGCACATGGCGCACCGTCACATACCGATACGGACGTTCTGCACTGCGTAGGTCATTTCGTGCCAAATAAAAGCCCATGCTATGCTCTTCGATGGTATAGAATGGTGTGCCTTCTTCATTTTTTTCCACATGACAATTCACACAATTGGTATATTCGACACTATGGCACGACTGGCACGATAAAATTTCTGTCCCATGTATTTCGTGTTGCTCTATGCCAGACCCGATACCAATTTGGTCTTGATGACAACTCTCGCAATTGGGTTCTTGTGCGCCGCCATAACGATGGTCTGCTGTGACGCCAACCCCGTGAATTTCATCGGCGGTATGACAATCGGAACAACTCATGCGTTCACGGAAATGCACATCACTCGGATAACCTTCGTTTAAGCCAAAATATTCATTTTTGACACGGCTACCATGACAAGCTGTACAGGTTTGGCTCATGGGCGGGGTTTCGACATAGGTATGCCCCTTAAGCAACCCG
>CALDGT010000530.1 GCA_937942935.1 uncultured Chloroflexota bacterium
GAAGGATGAAACCATGACCCTGCGTCGAGTTGTTTGATTTGTGCCAGAGTCATATCGTTAATATCACCCGTTCCATCTGTGGTGCTATCTACCGAAAAATCATGCAAAATGACGACATGACCATCTTTGGTGCGGTGGACATCTAATTCAACCCCGTCTGCACCTTGTTTTTTTGCCAATTCAAACGCGGGGATTGTGTTCATGGGTGCATAAGCACTTGCACCACGATGCCCAAAAACCAATGTGCGCCCTGCATATATAGATTCGAGGGTGGAGATAGCGCTCATTTTTTATTGACGCCTCCAATTTGGATTTCATTCCCAATAAGGCGTACCTGATAAGTTGGCACATCAATATAGGCAGGCGCAGATAATGCCTTGCCCGTTTTAATATCGAATTTTGCGCCGTGTCGTGGGCAAATGACCACACAACCTTGGACTTCGCCATCTGCCAATGGATTGCCATCATGGGTGCAAACATCTTCAATCGCAAAGTATTCGCCATTGATGTTATATAATGCGACCCACTTATTACGAATCTCGACCACAATTGGCGGTTCACCAGTGCCTAATTCATCGGTTGTGGCAACCGTGATAAAATCGGACATGCCTCACTCCTCATCTTCAGATTGCCAAAATTCTAACCCATATAACCCAACATGCAAAACTTTTAAGCCCAATAATGCACATTTGACACGATTCGCGGTGAGAGGAATCCCCAACATATCAAATACGTCTTCTTTGGTCAGGTGTTTCACTTCATCCACAGTCATGCCTAAAATACGTTCACCAAGCATAGAAGCGGCGGCTTGGCTAACAGCACATCCTTCACCATCCCATCCGAGCGCCGTGATGACATGCTCATCATTCACTCGCAGAGTTAAACGCAATCTATCTCCACATAATGGATTTCGCATTTCAAAATCCAGCGTAGCGGGACTAACAACCCCTTTGTTACGCGGATTCATCCCATGGTCTAAAATATTTTCACGATACATGGCATCCATGATAATTATCCTTTGTTTTGATTCGCAAAAAATGTCGAAATTTTATAGAGTGCCTCTACCAATCTATCCACATCTGCTTTTGTGGTATACAAATAAAAACTGGCGCGTGTGCTGGCAGAAATCCCCAGAAGGCGATGTAAGGGTTGGGCGCAATGATGACCAGACCGCACTGCGATTCCTTCAAAGTCGAGTGCTTGTGATAAATCGTGTGCGTGAATATCTCCCAGTGTAAACGAAACCACCCCACCCCGTAATTCTCCGTGTCCATAAATCGCGATATTTGGCAATTCACTCAGTCGTTCTAGGGCATATTCAGTGATGCCTTGAATATGCTCATGAATCGTATCTATGCCAATTTCAGATAAATAATCTATGGCATACCCTAGCCCAATTGCTTGAGCGATATTAGGTGTGCCTGCCTCAAATTTTGCGGGGAGTTCTCCTGTCGTAAATCCATCAAATGTGACCTCAGAAATCATGCTTCCTCCGCCTAAAAATGGAGGCATTTTTTCTAATAGGGCTTGTTTGCCATAAAGCACACCAACGCCTGTTGGAGCGCACATTTTATGCCCGCTAAAGGCAAAAAAATCCACATCTAAAACCTGAACATCTACAGCCATGTGAGGTGTGCTTTGTGCGCCATCCACCACCATAACCGCACCTGCATCATGCGCTAAACGGGTCATTTCGGCAATTGGGTTAATCGTTCCCAATACATTTGAGCAGTGAGTCGCACCAACTAATTTCACAGAATTTTCTGATAACAACCGCCGATACGCATCCATATCTATTTCGCCTGTTGGGGTGATGGGGATATAACGGATGATGAATCCTGTTTCTTGTGCCAACATTTGATATGGCACAATATTGGCATGATGTTCCATTTGCGAGAGCAATATTACATCACCAGATTTCAGATTTGACCGCCCCCATGATTGCACAACTAAATTTAAGCCTTCGGTTGTGCCTTTGGTGAAGATAATTTCACGTTTGCTTTTGGCATGGATAAAATCGCGTACTTTTTTACGGGCTAATTCATACCCCTCTGTGGCGAGTTCACTCAATTGGTGGATACCACGATGCACATTAGCATGATACCGCCGATGATAATCATTGAGCGATTCAATCACCGATAATGGCATTTGGCTAGATGCGGCACTATCTAAATAAGTGAGTGGTTTCCCCGTTTGGTGTGTTTGTGCCAAAATCGGGAAATCTGATTTTATTTTGTTGACATCATAAGTTTTTTCTGCTGATTGTGACATGTTGTTGATTCCCTCCGACTCTATTATCGGATAAATAAAATGGCGCATGTAGTGATACTATGCGCCATTTTGTCATGAATAATTCGTAATTGGATGTTACAAAGGTCACTTAGCCCAAAATTTTGGCTTCAATCGCCTCTTGTAATCGTTCCCGCACTCGTTCAAATGGCACCCGTTGGAGCAACTCATCAAAGAAACCATCAATCACCATCAATTGAGCTTGTGGGCGAGTGATACCTCTGCTCATCAGGTAAAAAAGGATGTGTTCTTCAAGCGTGCCAAAGGTCGCCGCATGAGAACATTTCACATCATCAGCTTCAATCTCTAATCCGGGGATGGCATCCATCCGCACTTCTGTGTTGAGCATGAGATTGCGACATACCTGATACCCATCAATTTTTTGCATATCGGGCAATGATTTAATCATGCCTTGCCAAACAGTACGCGCATTATCTTTTGCCGCGCCCTTAAAAAGCAAATCAGATGTGGTGCGTGGCGCATTATGATTTTGTTGAGTATCGAGGTCAAACAGTTGGTCTTTATCGGCAAAGAAAAAACCAGACATCCGCGCAGTTGCTCCATACCCATCAATATCAATTTCAAGTTGGGCTTTGGTCAATTTACTGCCCATGTTCCCGATAATCCAATCTAAGTTAGCATCTTTGCCCACACGGGCGCGTTGATGGCTAAATTCGTAGGTATTTCGGTTCCAATCTTGTAGTGCGACATATTTCAAATTGGCACTATCACCAACTAGTAATTCAGTTACACCAATATAAGTAGCATGTTCGGATGTATCGGCAGAGGCATATTCTACCTGAACAGTTGCCTGAGCATTTTCTTCTAAAATGATGAGGACATGACCGAAATTTGCCCCGCTATGGGTGTTATAAATCACGATATGGAATGGCACCTCAATCGCCTTGTTACGTGGCACATATAGTACCGCGCCATAATTCCACAGTGCGCCATGTAATGCGGCAAATTTGCCATCACTAGGCAAAACGGCTTTGGTCATCAAGTTGGCACGGACAATTGATTCATGTGATTTGCTGGCACTGACCAAATCTGCAAATACAACACCTTGCGTCTTCACATCTGCGTTGAATGTATAATCCACTAATTTACCATCTACAAAAACCAACCGCCCGCCTTCACCCTCCCCAACAAGAGGTTCAAGCCGATATGCTGGGACGGTGGAGATATTTGCGCCATTAGCAGGAATCCGTTTTTCTGCTTCATTCCAACGGATAGATTGATAATTTGTGCGTCTCCAAGCCTCATCTTGCATGGTTGGCATTGGCAATGATTCATATACTTGCCACGATGATTCGCGCATTTCGCGCAACCATTGTGTGTCTTGATTTTGATTGCTGACAGCCTGAACATCCGCCAGCGTATAATTTGGGGCAATCACCCCTGTTGTGCGTCGTCTTACAGCAACCACAAAAAATGTCTCCTTATGAAGCAGACACGATATATCGTGCCTCTACAAACTCATGATGTAGGGGCATGAATTTATCATGCCCAAATTTATCAAATTTATCCGATTGAACCTTCTAATTGAATTTGAATAAGCCGATTCATCTCTAGTGCATATTCCATCGGCAATTCTTTAACGAGTGGTTCTAAGAAGCCATTCACAATCATTGCATTGGCATCATCTTCGGTGAGTCCGCGACTCATCAAATAAAACAATTGCTCCTCGCTAATTTTACTTACAGAGGCTTCATGCCCCATCACGACTTTTTCATTCTCAATTTCGATGTAGGGATAGGTATCTGAACGACTTTTGTCGTCTAATAGCAATGCATCACATGCCACATTGCTTTTCACATTTTCGGCATTAGGTGCAATCTTGAGCAATCCACGGTAGCTGGCTCGTCCGCCATCTTTGCTAATAGATTTGCTGATAATTTGGCTGGTGGTATTTGGCGCAAGATGGGTAATTTTTGCACCTGCGTCCTGATGTTGTCCTTTGCCTGCAAAGGCAATAGATAACACTTCGCCATGAGCGCCTTCGCCTGCCAAGATGACGGCGGGATATTTCATGGTTAGTTTACTACCCAAATTTGCATCTACCCATTCCATAGTTGCATTTTTATGAGCAACAGCACGTTTTGTCACGAGGTTATACACATTATTTGACCAGTTTTGAATCGTGGTATAACGACAACGCCCACCATCTTTGATAATGATTTCCACCACCGCACTATGCAAGC
>CALDGT010000531.1 GCA_937942935.1 uncultured Chloroflexota bacterium
CATCAGCGCCACCGAACACAACACCCGCGCTTGTATGCGCTTGGCAAAATGCACACCATCAAAATAATTGAGGGTGTTGAACACGGTATCCAACAAGTGGCGTTGAATTTTCACAAACGACACAATCTCACCATACGGATTTTTGTCGGTGATTTCGGTGGCACGCTTAAAATGGCATAAAAATGGCACATCGGGCATGGCGATTTTCACTGATGGCACAAGCCCCGCCGTGGCGATGGTCATCGCCCCACCCTGACTTCCCCCCGTCACAGCAATTCTTTCGCTATCCACCAATGGATGCGATGCAAAGGCTTCTACGGCACGGGCGCAATCTATGAACAGACGACGATAATAATAATCATGTGGGGATAAAATGCCTTGTGTCATGAATCCGGGGAAGGATGGGCTTCCGCCTGTGTGAATATCGGGCGTATCACCGCGTTGCCAAGAGCTACCCTGCCCGCGTGTATCCATCACCATGAAGGCGTACCCCGCCGATGCCCAACTGAGCCAATTCAATGGCGTGGCGCGTCCGCCCCCATAGCCAATAAATTCCAACACACCCGCTAATTTTTGCGTGGTATTCGCAGGGACGATAAACCAACCCTTTATCGGTTGCCCACCAAATCCCGAAAAGGTCACATCATACGTTTTGAGCGTCTGTAATCCATAATCCACTTCGGTAAAGGTCGCATTGAGGGGATATGCTCGCGCCTCTGCGAGAGATTCCGCCCAAAACGCATCAAAATCGGCAGGCTCTGGGATATTGGGTGTGTAACGATACAGTTCATCTAAGGGTAAATCAAATAATGGCATAGTCACTTCCTTATATTATGGGTAGGTTTGCGCCAACCGCAACACCTCAACAAAAAACATATTAAAATGATAATTCACTTTCCACACATTGCCCTTATCTTCCCCGACAGGCGCTAGATTTTGGGTCGCATCGAGATAATGATACAACCCGCCATATTCTTGGTCGGTCAGATGAGCATGGAATAGTGTCTCGGTTTGTTTGAATAGCGGGGTATATTCCTCATGTCCGCGCACGATGATAAAATGCAACAAAGCGCGGGCAGTTTCGGCTTGCGCCCACCACACAAACAAATCATTATCTGGGTTGCCCACCAATGGATTCCCCTCATAATCGGTGGCTTCATAAATCATACCACCATAATCGGGGTGCATGGCATAGAGTAGGCAAAAATTGAGCAATTTATCGGCAGTCGCCAGCCAAGATTCATCAAATCCGCGTTCAATCGCCCGACTAAGCAAATAAGCGAGTTCAATATTATGCCCTGTGGTGGCGTGCATCGCGCCTGCCCATTGGGTATCGCGGGTATATGGCAATTGGGACGGCGACCACCCCTCATCATAATGATACGCCACATAACCGCGGTCAGTATAGCCTGTTTGGTCACGATAGAGTGTATTCACCAAAAAATCACCGCAGGCGGTTATGAGTGTGTCCACATCGGCTTGAATATCACCCGTTGTCACATCATGCAAACTGAGGAGCGCCTCAAAAAAATGGGTGAACACATCCACATTATTATAACCAATCACCTCGCTAAAATCGCGGGATAAACCGGGTCGGAGCGCACAGGCATAATCGGGGTCTAAAAAGTGTGTTTTGATGATGTCTAGCTCGGTTAATGCCGCTTGCAGATGGTCTGGATTTTGGGTGACAGCATAGGCATTGGCGAGGGCGAATAACGGATGCACATTGCCGTAACCGTGTTTCATCTGGTCGCGTGCGATGCCACTTTTGCTCACTTCCCAAAAGAATCCGCCATACTCAGCATCCCAAAATTCGGTCAATAAAAAGTCAACACCCGCGTTCACCGCATCCAAAAAGCGCGTTTCACCCGATACCCGATACGCCTCCACATTCATATAAATGGCGCGACTTTGGGCAATGCTCGTGCTGGAACGCATCGCATTTTGTCCCCACATCCGATTCAGATTGACATGGAAAAAGCCGTTAAAATCATCCCGATATGTCCCCATGCCCGATTCACCATCTAACCCGCCATTCCACAAATCGGCGGCGACAATCAGATTATGCGCGTACCAGTCGGCATCAATGAGTTGAGATTGGTCATAATCGGTGAAGGGGCGGTAATCGGTGGTCTGTGCCGATAGGGTGATGGAAAACAGGCAGAAAATGATGAACAGCAATAATTTTTTCATTTTATCGCCTCACCACAAATGCCTGTCCTTGCAACCGAATAAAATCGGCATCCCACACCATCACACCATCTTGATAGGTGGCGGGCATAGGCGCATCGGTCAGGGCTTCATATACACGCCACCCATGCCCCACCACAGGCAGGCGGATGGTCGTCTTTTCATCGGACTGCAAATGATTAATCGCAAACACAATATGACTATCTCCCGATTCATGATGCCACACCGCCACCTCAATATCGGCATGAGACGATGTTATCGGCGGGGTGATGTCGTAGGATTTTAGAAATTCGCCGATAAAATAACGCAGATGTTCATCTTGTCTCACAAAAAACGGGAACATCATGCCCAAATCGTAATACCCCGGATAGGTGGTATAATCCCATCCCAAATAACTGCCTATCATCAACACCGTCCCTTTGCCATGCTTGGCAGAAAAAATCGCGGTGTTGGTATCGTTATAACGGGCATGAATCACAGCATGGAGAGGCGGTGATAGGCGTTGTGCTTCTAAATACACCGAAACAGGGATATGTGTCGGCAACATATAGGTGCGCGGAGAATTGCCCGATGCCCGCCAATCGGGATACAACGGCGGATAGTCGGATGAAATTTCTTCGGCATAATCCACAATCAACAAGCCACCCGATTTTGCAAATTCATCCAATTTTGAACTCACAGCAGGGGGCAATGCGCTACATCCGAGCGCGAACACGGCTTTATAACCACGTTCTGAGAGTATCCCGCCCGAAATTTGTACCTCCGATAAAATATCCACCACAAAACCCAATTGCACCAGCAGTTGATAGGTGAGCAATGTATCGTAGGTATGAGTGTCGCGCCGTTCTGCGCCCATTGTCGTCCAAGAATAGACCAGCGCCACAGGTGCGCGTTCTGGTGCATACCCCTCTAACAAGCGCACCATCTGGGCATATTCACGGTTATAACTTGCTGTCTGGCGTATCATCCGATAGCGCGTGGCTTCTTGTTCGGCGAGGGTGGGGTCATGTTTCATCTGCGATAAAACATGCGCGGGGATGCTTGGCAATTCTGTCCACCATACCAATCCCAATGCCCCATGTGCCAACGCAGAATAAATTTGCTCGCTCATGCTATTTTCGGGCAATTGATAGCCCAACCAGCTATTAAATGCCTGCCCGTTGGCGGTGATGAGCTTATTAAAGCCTGTCGCACTCCGCAAAACATCTTTAGCATAATCATAGACATAACACACATAGCGCGTATCAAATTCCAACGGATACATATCTTCATGACCAATATCCAACACCGCGCCCATGCGCCACCAATCGTTGCCTGTATACACCGATTGCCACGAGGCAGGGTAAAAATCGTTGCACTCATGTGTAGACCAAACGGGATGCACTTTTTTGGTGGCTTGAATGAGGTTATGCAAAAATTCGGGGATGGCATTGGCATGATAACTGAACCATGCTTGCCACAATATAGGGTCGCTATCATCACGCGGGGCGGGAATATCGGGATTCATGCCCTGCCCCGCCAAATAATCGCGCCATCCTGCCAAACAATGCTCGCAATAACAATTCGGCTTCATGTGGCTACCGCCAAATTCTGGGACGCTATTGCGATAATAGGCTTCATGAACAAAATTCATCATCGGCAAACCGTCTAGCCGATACAACGCGGGGTGGCTACCCAATTCGATAAAAAATCGGGTGGCGCGGTCAGTCGCCAATTGGAGCAATTTCGGATTCCGAAAACATCCCATATTCCAATAACGCGGGTCATCGGATGTCGTGCCATCATGATTGACAATTTTCACCTCTGGATGGTCGCTGAGTTGCAAAAATTGACCCAACGCGGGGACAATCGTCAACCCTAGCGCGTGAGCATCATCTACCAGTTGGCGCAGTTTATTGCTATCGTTCACATCATAGAAGGGGTCAAAAAATAACCATACGGTGTGAATATGACTCTCTGCAAAAGTTTGCAAATCACGGCGAATTTGGTCAGATTCCCAATCGCCACGCGGGTAATAATACACCCCCAAGACGGGGTTTTGATGATAATTCGTGAACATGGGTTATCCTATTTTATCTTCACTGCCAAATCGCGGTCAAAATCGGGTAAAGCGATACTTGCGCCGTCTGTGGTGATGGTGATATTTTCGGTGCTGATGATTTCACCTGTGAAGGTATCCCAAATTTCTGCCACATAATCACCTTCTGCCAATCCCGATATGCTTAGGCTCATGCCACTCACAACGGGGAATGTTATCGCAAGTGGGTCGGCGACATTATTCCGCAAATTCATGCGATACTGCCTATCCAAATACGCATCGCTATAATCATCGCTCAAGACCCATAACAAAGCGCGATTTGCTGTTTGTAATCCGAATACCTTCACATCTTTATCATCAGATAGCACCGCGCTGGTCAATTCCCATGTGTATGCGCCCATATCTTCATCGGCAAAAAACGAAGCCACCCCGCCAAAATGATAATATTGGTCTTTGGGATGCACATAATTATCCCACCACCACGTCATGGCTGTGCCAGAAGCACCATTCATGGGGGCGCTCCATAATCCGTGGTGAATGAGCATCCCGTTTATATCCGAATCGGATGGACTGCCAAATTCGCCCATCAAAAATGGTTTATCGGGATATTTTTCTAGCCACTCGGCGATTTCATTGGCAAATTCGCGGGTGAGTGTTCGCATATCATAAAGATGTTGTTGGGTAAAATCCAA
>CALDGT010000532.1 GCA_937942935.1 uncultured Chloroflexota bacterium
AGGGTGCGTCCGATGTTGGTAAACAAAAATGCGGACGATGTTAGTAAACAGGACAAAGATAATTGGTTTTAGGAAACAAAACGGTGACATTGTAGGGGGGGACTAGCCACAAGGCGTATGTCCCCCCGCATTACCGATAAAAGGAAAAATAATTATGGCAACATTAACCAACACAGATTTACCAACAACCAACAGGCGATTAAACCCCTTCAAACCCGCCCTCAGCATGATTGGCATCGGCAAGGGCATGATTTATGCGGCGTTACTCCTCGCCTCTGCCTTCTTCTTGTTCCCGTTGGTGTGGATGATTGGGACATCGTTCAAGACCATTGATGAAGTTGGGCAAAGCCAATTGCGCCTGTTCCCAGAAACCTTGCAATGGAGCAATTATTCCGACATCATCAACGACCCCGCCTTTGGGTTGGCGTATGGGAACAGTGTTTTTGTGGTGATGATTGTGCTTTTTGGCACAGTGCTATCCATTTGCTTTGTCGCATTCGCCTTTAGCAGGCTGGAATGGCGCGGGCGGAATATCGTCTTTGCGATGATGATGGCAACCCTCATGCTCCCGCCACAAGCCACCCTCATCCCGCAATATGTATTATTCAATTGGCTCGAATGGGTCCCCGGATTCAACCCCATCACCATCCCCGGTTTCTTTGCGGGTGGGGCATCGCTGGTCTTTTTACTCCGTCAATTCATGGCAACCCTCCCCAAAGATTTAGATGAGGCGGCGATGATTGATGGCGCAAATCCCATTCAAATTTGGTGGTATGTCGTCATGCCGTTGTCGCGCCCCGCAGTCGCCACCATCACCGTCTTTTTATTTGTCGGGCAATGGAATAACCTGTTCATGCCCCTTATCTACCTCAAGGACGCGGCACTCACCACCATGCCCGTTTATGTGGCGGGTCAGTATAACCTGAACGAATCGCCCATCGAATGGCATTACATCATGACCGCCAGCGTGTTATTTGTTATCCCTGTTATGATTGTATTCATTTTAACGCAACGCTATTTTACAGAAGGCATCTCCCTCACAGGCACGAAAGGATAATCATCATGCCACAAATGATGTTCAGTTTTGTTGGGAACACCGTCCCAGACCCTATCCTCAAATTGGTCGAAAGCGGTGACGTGGTTTCGTTTTGCATCTTCAAAATTAATATGCAATCGCCAGATGAATTGCGGGCAATTTCGGAGCAAATTCACACCGCCGCCAAACGCGGAGGGCAACCTACCCCACTCGTCGGGATTGACCAAGAAGGTGGGCAATTGATGGCAGTCGCCAATGGCGCAACCGAATTACCCGGTAATATGGCGCTCGGTGCGACAGGCTCGGCACAATTGGCAGAAGAAGCCGGTTGGGTGACAGGGCGCGAATTGCGGGCGATGGGCGTCACGATGAATTTTGCCCCCATTTTGGATGTGAATATCAACCCACTCAACCCCGTGATTGGCATTCGCTCCTTTGGCGATAACCCCAGTTTGGTCGGGGAATTGGGCGCGGCGCTCATCAAAGGCGTGCAATCGCAAGGGGTGATTGCCACCGCCAAACATTTCCCCGGTCATGGCGATACCGATAGCGATTCGCACCTCGCCTCGCCTGTGGTGAATCATGACATCACCCGCCTGACCGAAGTTGAACTCGCGCCATTCATCACCGCCATCCGTGCGGGTGTTGGCGCAATCATGACGGCG
Organism: uncultured Chloroflexota bacterium; assembly: GCA_937942935.1. Lineage (GTDB taxonomy): Bacteria > Chloroflexota > Anaerolineae > Aggregatilineales > Phototrophicaceae. Next base: position 1,702 of record CALDGT010000532.1, read on the forward strand.
CATGTGGCATATCCCGCGTGGGATAAAGACCATTCCGCCACCTTATCCAAAGCCATCCTCACCGATTTGCTCCGTAATCAATTGGGATTTAAGGGCTTAATCGTCACCGATGCGATGGATATGCACGCCGTTTCGCGCTTGGGGATGCCCTATGGCGCAATCACCGCGCTCGATGCAGGCGCAGATTTGGTCATGCTCGGTCATTTGGATGGTCAAGCAGAATTGCACGCCAGCCTCAAATCACGCTACAGCGCCGCAAGCCTCGCCAGAATCCGCCACGCACAAAACACAGTCGGCGCAGATTTTTATGATTTTAGCTTGGTCGGATGTGCAGAACACCAAGCCATCGCGCAAAAAATTGCGGATAAATCCATCACCGTTGTGCGCGATACCCGCCAAACCTTGCCACTCAAGCCGAATCAATCGCTCGGTGTGGTGACAGTGCAACCGAAAAACCTCACCCCCGCCGATTCATCCGCATTCATCAAAATTAAATTCGCAGATGCGGTACAAAAACGCCGCCCCGATGCAGTCGCGCACAAGCTCCCCTTCCAAGCCACTGATGCCGAAATCCGCGAGGCGCTAACCGCCGTAGAAGGATTAGATGTGGTGGTGGTTGGGACGATTGTCGCCAATCATGACCCCGCCCAAGCCGAATTTGTGAAGGCACTGATGGCGCGTGGGCAACAAGTGGTGGTCGTGGCGCTCCGCACCCCGTATGATTTGGTCGCCTTCCCACAAATTGAGACCTATTTGTGCGCGTATGGGATTCGGGATGTGACCACCGAAGCGGTTGCGCGGGTGCTATTTGGCGAAATCCCCGCGACAGGCGTTTTGCCGTGTGCGATTCCGGGTGTCGGTGTGGGTGTGTGAGCAGATAAAATGCACCCCACCTGTACGGACGCGCTTCTGCGCGTCCAAAAAGGATGACAAAAATGCCCTCCGTACACACCCCATTGGATGGGGCGCGGTGGAAAATTCCATTTTTCTGCGGTGGGACATACGGGCGCACGCGATTTCTTTATCACGGTGGGACATACGGGCGCACGCGCCCTAGTACCCACCCTACCAACCAATTGTCTTGTAGGGTGGCACTAGCATAGCGTATGTGCCACCGCCAGATAATGAATTTGTCCGATGGATTTGTCCGATGGAATCGTAGGGTGGCACTAGCGATAGCGTATGTGCCACCATTAGGCGGCATGTGCCACCACCACAAATAGGTATATCGGCATTTTCGTGGTGGAAAATTCCATTTTTCTGCGGTGGGACATACGGGCGCACGCGATTTCTTTATCACGGTGGGACATACGGGCGCACGCGCCCTAGTACCCACCCTACCAACCAATTGTCTTGTAGGGTGGCACTAGCATAGCGTATGTGCCACCGCCAGATAATGAATTTGTCCGATGGATTTGTCCGATGGAATCGTAGGGTGGCACTAGCGATAGCGTATGTGCCACCGCCATGAAAAGTGCAATGCAACCCCTATCCCCCCTGCCCCCTTTCCCCATTGCATGGAGAAAGGGGGAGAAAAGATAGCCCCCTCTCCACAACATGGGGAGGGGGTTGGGGGTGGGGTGCAGTAAAAAATAAAAAATATCGAAAGGATACACCAAAAAGATGCGTTATTTATGGGTTTTATTAACCGCAATTCTCCTCCTAACACACCCCACCACCGCGCAGGACGATACCCCGCCTGCGTGGTGCGTGAGTGTGTGGTATCCATCGTCTGATGCCGAAGGTGGAAGCGAATCCATCCTCGCCAACGCCGATGTTATCAATGAAGTGAATGCCTTTTGGTATACACCCGCGCCCGATGGCTCGCTCATCGCCTTGCCCGATTCTGAAAATGAAGCAGAACTGACCGCATGGCGCGAGGCGGGGCTTTTGGTCGTCCCTAGCATTTTTGGCAGTGTGCCAGATGTCATCACCGATGACCTGCGCGAGGTGCATATCACCGCCATCGTAGACACGGTGTTACGCATGGGTTATGACGGGATTGATATTGATTATGAAGGCTTTCCAGAGAATACCCGCGAAAATTTTGTGGCGTTCATTCAAGGTTTATCTGAGGCGCTCCATGCCGAAGGCAAATTATTGAGCGTCACCGTCCATGCCAAGACCGATGAGGGCGTCTGGGAAGGGGCGCGGGCGCAAGATTGGACGCGACTGCTCCCCCCTGCCGATATTTTCCGCATCATGACGTATGATTATACCAGCCGTAACGAGCCACCCGGTCCCATCAGCCCGACGGCGTGGGTGTTGGATGTGCTGACATACGCCCAAAGCATCAGCGAAGATTTATCAAAAGTCCGCATGGGGGTGCATTTTTATGGCTATAGCTGGTTACGCGCAAAAGCCCCCGCGACCACTGTCGCTTATGCGGGAATCGCCACATATTTGACCAATTTCAATTTAGAAGTGTTCCGCAATCCCGATGATATGGAAGCCTATATAGATTTTAAGGTGACAGGATTGCCCCGCCAAGTCGTGTATTTCGCAGACCCCATCGGCTTGCGTTATAAATTAGACCAAGTGCAGGCACAATTTCCCACACTGGGCGGGATTTCGATTTGGGGCATCGGTGGCGAACATCCCGAATTATGGGGTGTGATTCGAGAATATGTGAGGGGGTGTGTATAATGAATGATAATATGCCTAGCGAGTAGGGTGTAAAATAATGCACCCCTATCCCCCCTGCCCCCTTT
>CALDGT010000533.1 GCA_937942935.1 uncultured Chloroflexota bacterium
CATCCTATGTGTTGAATCCATATTTTTCAGTATAGGAGTATTTAAGGGCAGATTCATCATCATTCTGATAAGGCATCTCAGCAAATTGTTGAGATGAACACCAACATAGGTTGCGTTTTTGGGCAAAGGATGATAATTTGTTCTATTATAAGTTGTAATCAGCTATAGATTTGGAGAAATCTTATGAATGCCGATGCTTTCCGTCATTTTTATGACTATCACATCAATCAGAATCGCTTTATCTGGGATACCTACATCGTCCCATTAACCCAAGAGCAATTTATTCAGCCAATCGGTTATTCAATTGGGTCTATCAAAAATCATATTGTGCATTTGATGAGTGTAGATAACGCATGGTTTTGCGGGTTACGTGGCGAAGAACCTTCAGAGTGGCTCAATGCCGATGATTTTGTTGATAAGAAGGCGATTCGGGATTATTGGGATAAGGTCGAACAAAAGATGCGTGATTATTTGGCGGGATTGCGCGATGATATGTTATTCACAAAGCCATTTCCAGCAGGAGAAGATGAAAATCTGATAGTGTGGCAAGTTCTGATTCATGTGGTGAATCATGGCACAGACCATCGCGCCCAGTTATTGCGGGCATTACATGATGTGGGTGCAAAAACGGGACCACAAGATTACATTTTTTATGTGTATGACCACCCCTAAAAGGGATGTGGTAGGGGCGAGGTGTATCTCGCCCCATACAAATTAATTCGTGGTCGGCAATGCGTCACATTGACCCGCTTCATCCACAATATCAGAGCGCACCCATTCGCCTGTCTCAAGTTGCCACCAGACCAGACCATCATCACCAATGGCTTGACCAATGGCGCGGACGGTTTCGCCGTCGTTGATTTGACCCGCAATATCCACAACGGTACTCGGTGAAATACGACGATTGATGGCAGACCCGCGATTATTGGTGATTTCACAACGGATATTTTCGCCACGCAACTGAACATCTAATGTATACGCATCATAATTGACCGCACCTACCCGCCCATCGGTGGTGAATGACCCCAAAACCCACGGTTGCACCAACAAAATGCGTTTGCGGGCATACAGTGGGATGAGCGGAAATTCACCGTCTGCCCCAAATAATCCCTCTTCAATTTGGGTATATAGGGCTACACGTTCTTCTGCATTTTCAACACGGCGAGCTTGTGCGATGAGTTCATCTACGGATGTGCATCCACGCACAAAGAAATTGCTAATGCCACATTCAATAAAACTGGCATAATTATCGGCATCCGCATAATCTGCACCCCATCCCATCGTGAACATATTCGGACGGGCGTCGGATGGGGTACGGATGGGATTCACCAGTGTCAACAAGTCATTAAATCCGATTTCATTGACGGTAAAGCGGGCAAGGTCGCAACCAAATAATTCAACCCATTGATTAACAATATATGTCCCCCAACTGCCCGCACCCCGAAACACGGTCATTTTCACTTCTGGCAAATTTTGGCAATCGGGATATGGTGACAAAGCCAATTGTTCACGGGCATAATCGGGGTCATAACCGATATTATTCGACTCACTAGGCGCATTTGCCACACCTTCAGAGATGAAATTTTCGACAGGCATATCTATCCCAAAGCGGACACGTTCCACAAAAGCGGTGCGGTCAATGGCGGCGGCAAAAGCGCGGCGCACATGCACATTATCGAATGGGGGTTTGTCGGTGGCGAATCCAAAGAAGAAAATGGTCAATTCTTGTAATTCGACCAATTGCCCAGTATAGGCTTCATCGGCTTGGACAGCCGCTACTTCGCCAATCGGCACACCCGCAATATCGAGCAAGGCATTTTGATACAAGTCGAATTGCGTGGCAAAATCGGCGACATGCACAATATCCACTTCTGCCACATTGCCACCATTCCCCAAATCGGCGGGGTAATACGGATTCGCTTTTAGGGTGATGCCAATACTGGGCAAAAACCGCGCAAGGGCAAATGCGCCACTGGTGACAATATTATTTGGATACGCCCAATCTGTGCCGAGTGCCTCAATCGCCTCACGGGGTTGTGGACGCATGGCGGGGATAGTCGTCATGGTCAAAAAATAACCATACGGGGCAGTTAAGGTGATGGTGAAGGTGGTCGGATTTGGCGCAGTGGCTTGTGCCAGTGTGCCATCATTTGCTGTTTGGGCATCGGCACATCCCGCAATCCGTTTGGCGAATACATCCACGGCATAATACCCATTTTGCAGGCTACTGCACATCCGTTGAATGGTATAGACCATATCATCGGCAGTGATGAGGCGTAGTTGCTCAAAAGTGGCGGTTTCGGTGTTATAGCGTACCCAATACACATCATCGCGCAGGGTGAATGTCCATGTTAAGCCATCTTCGCTCACCGACCATTCTTTGGCGAGCGCGGGCAAAATGTCGCCTGTGGTGGGGTCTGTGCGGGTTAATCCGGTGAATAAATTGCTGGTGTAATTGATGTCCTCCGCCGATTCTGCGATGAGGGGGTCAAAGGTATTCGGGTCGGCGCTACTAGCGAGGCGCAAAACAATGGGTTGTGGTGGGGGGGTGGTTTCTTCTTGTGCAGATACCACACCAAAACTCAATAATAGCCCCAAAATCATGGCAATCGAAAGTTTCATGGTGTATTTTCCTTTTTATGATTATGGCGCGGACGGCATGTATGCCGTCCCTACAATATGCCTTATTTTATCATCAAGATTCGCACTTATTCATCCACCATATCCCCACCGATAGGCTACGATTCCCCTATGTGAGCAAATCTGGTGTGAGATGTGTGACACGATTGATATAGCGGATGACCATTGTGCCACCCACTTCTAAATCTACGCGGGTAACAGCCGTATTGTAATGCCAAAAATCGAGACGCGGATTTGGCGCGATATTGGTGAGCGCCTTCAGCAACGCATTGATGAACCCCCCATGCGAGACAATCGCAATTTTATCATCTTGGGTGCGTGGATTTTCTGACCGCATGATGAGGTTGCTACTCACACGCATAGCACGCGCTTGGCAACCAGCCCAATCTTCACGCCCCAATGCGATTTTATACCACCCATCTTCTGTGACTGCATCGGGCAACACATACTGAGGGAATTCATTCAAAATTTGTGACCGTGTTTTTCCGCCCAATACAACCAATTCACCATCTTTTTCATAATGAATCCCCCCCACTTCATGCACATCTAACCACACCGTCGGGTTTAATCCCAATGCTTTGCCGATGGGGTTGGCGGTTTGCATAGCGCGATACATCGCACTGCAATATAAATGGGTGATGGTATGCGGGTGATGATTTGTGCGGTCTGGGGAATTATCTGGTACGCGCACAAGGTCTTCTAAATTTGGCGCGGTTGCCAAATATTCTGCTACTTTTTGAGCTTGTTTATGACCGATTTCGGTGAGTTCTGGGTCATGGGTACGGGTATGCCATGTGGCTTCTGTGAGCCGATTATTCACCGACTGCCCGTGTCTGATGAGGTAAATTTCCATAAGATGATAATCCTCATAATGCAATGAATAGAGGCGTTAGTTTAGCAGAGGATTGTTAAGAAATAATAGACGAATTTTCAAGGACTACCGTTGACAACTTCCCCAAAAATGATACTATAAATACCAGCATCATGATTGGGGTCGTGGTGGAATCGGCAGACACGATCGCCTTAAAAGCGATTGCCCGAAAGGCGTGTGGGTTCAAGTCCCACCGACCCCAACCCAACAAACACCCTATGGTTCAATAGGGTGTTTTTATTTCCCTCACGGGCTTGGTTCTGAACACGATGGATATGCCTCATATCCACGCGCCCAATCTTTGCCATAAAATGCCAGATATTCAGAAATATGCGCCCCCCAATACTCATTATCATGCGCTCCTAGCGTATTGATGATATAGGTGTGCGGGATTTGCCGTGTGGTCAGGCGCGATGATAAATCTTCGTTACTGCTACGAGCAGGGTCTGGGGCGGCATTATCCAAATAAATTTTCAGATTCGCCTCTGGCAGAATGGCAGAATTAGAGGCGATTTCATACGGGTTGACAGGCGCAGGGACTTCGCGCAGGTTTTCTGGGAATACACCACTATGCCCACCGACAATCCCAAATACATCCGGAAATTGAAATGCGAGGGTCATCGCCCAAAATGCCCCACGAGAGATGCCACCAATGGCGCGATAATTGCGATTTTCCCAAATACACAAATCGCTTTGGAGCGCGGGGAGCAATTCATCCATCAGATAGGTTTGGTACGAATTATTCGGCGGAAAACTGTTGATTGTCCCCAAATTGCCCAAATAGGGCATGACGATAATCATCGGGGGCAAAACACCCATGCGGATACCCTGTTCGAGTGTGGTGATGGTGCCAATATCTTGCCATTGTTCTTCACGATAACTCATCCCATGAATAAGAATA
>CALDGT010000534.1 GCA_937942935.1 uncultured Chloroflexota bacterium
GTAGGGGTGATTGCCTGTGAATTGTTTTTGGGGCGACATCCGTATGTTGTCAAAACGATGGCGCAATTACTGAATGCGATTTTGAACCAACAACCCGATTTGAGCGGATTAGACCACGATATTTCTCCTGTAATTGCGCGGTTACTCGATAAAAATCCACAAAATCGGTATTCATCCGCCGATGCCGTCATTCAAGCCTTTTGTCAGGCGGTATCATTGCCCACCCCAACCGAATCTGCCACCATGCGCGAAGGCTTTTTGCAAGCCGCTAAATTTGTGGGGCGCGATGCTGAATTGCGCCAATTGCGAAATGCCTTAGCCCAAATTCTGAACCCAACAGAACCACATGGCTCGGCGTGGCTCATCGGTGGCGAAAGCGGTGTCGGGAAATCGCGCCTTGTGGACGAATTGCGGATTCGCGCGATGGTCGAGGGCGCATTGGTATTGCGTGGGCAGTCGGTGGTAGATGGTGGTTTGCCTTATCAATTGTGGCGAGACCCTGTAAGGCGCTTGGCACTCTCTGCCAAGTTAGACCCATTTGAAATTGGGGTACTCAAAGAAATTGTCCCCGACTTAGATGAATTATGTGGTGTAGAAATCCCCAATTTACCCACCCTAGAAGGGCAAGCCCAACAAGAACGGCTCATTGGGACATTGGTCGCTGTGTTCAAACGCCAAACCTCGCCAATTGTCCTCATCTTAGAAGATTTGCAATGGGCGCAAGAAGGCATTACGCCGCTTCAAATTTTGCTCAATCATTTAGGCGATTTGCCGATGTTGATTATTGGTAATTACCGTGATGATGAAGCACCTGTCTTGCCACAAACCGTATCGCAAATGAATTTGCTCCGCTTAGGACGGCTCGATGCCAATACTATCCGCGATTTAAGCGTGGCGATGCTCGGTGAAAATGGCAAGAATCCACAAATTTTACAATTGATAGAACGCGAGACCGAAGGCAACACCTTTTTTATTGTAGAGGTAATGCGCGTCCTCGCAGAAGAAGCGGGCAGTCTGAGTCGTGTTGGTCAAGAAGCACTGCCACGCAGTGTTTTTGCGGGTGGGGTAGAGCAAGTGATTCAGCGTCGCCTGAGCCGTGCGCCACAAGATGAAGTGTCGCAACGCCTGCTCAAAATTGCCGCCATCGAGGGGCGACAACTCGATTTAGAGGTGCTATATCAAATTGTCCTCAAATGGCGCGAGGAAGGATTATCTGCTCAAGCGACAGATGTTGACCATTGGTTAACTGCTTGTACCAATGCCGCTATTTTGGATAGTGCCGATGGCGAATTTCGGTTTAGCCACGACAAACTACGCGAACATCTTTTAGACCATTTGCCAAACGATGAACGTAGGCGCTTGGCAGAAATATTGGCAATTGCAATAGAAATGGTTTATCCCGATGATACCAGTCGTGCCACACCCCTCGCCGAATTTTGGTATCAGGCACGCGATTATCAACGCGCAGGGCGATATGCGGTGATTGCCACCCATCAATTGAATCGGGCGGGGAATTATCGCCAAGTCGTGATGATGTCTGAACGCCTGCTCAAGCGGAGTATTCGCCAAACCGACCGTGTAACCCTTTTACGTTCCTTAGCGATAGCGTATGCGAGTTTGGGCGATTTTGAACGGGCAGACATCTGTTATGCCGAAAGCGCGACCAGCGCCCAAGCCGCCAGCGACCAACCCGCACTCGCTCGTGCTTTATTGGGACAAGTCTCGACCAGTATGCAACTCCGTAGGACGGGGTTGATGCAAGTCTATTTAGACCAAGCCTTCACCATCTATCAACAACTGGGTGATAAACAAGGCATCGCCAATGTTTGGTTACAACGGGCGATTTTGGCGGAATCACGCATGGATTACATCAAAGCCCAAGAATATGCACAATTGGCATTAGAACGTCACCTCGAAATTGAAGACCGCGAAGGCACAGGCTATGACCTGATGATTTTGGGGCGGGCGCATTTGCACCAAAGCCAACTTCAAGAAGCCTATGCCTATACTCAAGAGGCGCTTGGATATGCCAGACAATCGGGTGCGATGCGTTTTGTGGTGCAAGCCTTATGTAATTTGGCGCTCATCCTCATTGAACAGGGGGGCGATTTATTA
>CALDGT010000535.1 GCA_937942935.1 uncultured Chloroflexota bacterium
TAAACCTCTCACATCCGAAAAAGCCAATTGGGGCGCGGGGCGTATCGTCACACAAAGTACCACATGGGATAATGCCGATAAAATTGCCGCCGTCAGCGCGTTTGGCTTTGGCGGATGCAATGCCCACTTGATACTCGAACAGCACGCGCTGGAATATACACCCAAAGCAGAAAAACCTGACCTGCAACCGATGGCAATCATCGGCATGGACGCATTTTTTGGTCGGTTGGATGGCTTAACCGCCTTTGAACACGCCATTTTTGATGGTGAACCCGCGTTTATCCCCCTGCCTCATGACCGTTGGGGCGGGATGGGAGATATAACGGGTGGAGATGATATTCTTGGCGCATTTATCACCTCATTTGATATGGATTTCCTGCGCTTCAAAATTCCCCCTGCGGCGGATGACCAACCGATTCCGCAACAAACCCTCATGCTCAAAGTGGCGGATAGGGCGCTACGCGATGCCAAAATCCAAGAGGGTGGCAATGTGGCAGTGATTATCGCCATGAACGGCGAACTTGAACTGCATAAATTTCGCGGACGGGTGGATTTATCGTGGCAAATCCGCGATGCGTTGGCGCGAGAAGGGATTCAACTAAGCGATGATGAATTGGCACATCTCGAAACCATCGCCAAAGATGCCCTTCACACTTGGCCCGGGGTGAATCAATATGTGAGTTTCATCGGGAATATCGTGGCGAATCGCATTTCATCGGCGTGGGATTTTTCGGGGGCATCATTCACCCTATCCGCCGAAGAAAATGGCGTATCGAAGGCGCTCGAAATTGCTCAGATGATGCTCACACGCGGGGAAGCCGATGCGGTGCTGGTGGGCGCGGTGGATTTGGCGGGTGGCATCGAAAATGTGACCACACGCTCGCTCATTGCGTCACTGGGGACAACCGATAGCACCTTCGGTTGGGATGCGAATAACAACGGCTGGCATATCGGCGAAGGCGCTGGCGCGGTGGTATTGAGAACAGTCGAAAACGCCCAAAATAACACGAATAAGATTTATGCCACTATCGAAAGTATTGGGGTCGCACATCGTGTAAAACCCCATGCGGAGGGTATGGTAGATGCGATGGCAGAGGCACTCCGTTTAGGCGGGGTGACGCCTGATGAAATTGGATTCATCAGCTTATCTGCGAGTGGTATTGATGCTGAGGACGAAGCCGAAATGTTTGCTTTATCTCATATTTATGATGAAGCCACACGAGATATTGCCCTCATCAGTAGTAAAGCCATCGTTGGGCATAATTATAATGCCGCTGGTATTGCATCACTGATACAATCGGCGTTGGTCATTTATCGGCGCACCATTCCGGTTATTCCTCATTTCCAAGCCCCTCAAAATGAAGCCTTTTGGCGACACTTACCCTTCTATTTTCCAAATACAACCCGCCCCTTGTTCTCTGATTTTTTCGCACAAACATACGGGGCAATCAATATCATCGGTGGGGATGGCGGACATGCCCATATCATCTTATCGGCACACCATTCAGAATACCCATCGGCAAATTTGCGTTATACCGTTTTGCCCATCAGTGGAGATTCTGCGGATGACTTACAAGCGCGGTTAACCGACCTCATCGCACAATTGAATAACGGTGCATCGGTGGATGCGATTCAAGCGGGTGCAATCCGCGCTTACGATGAAAAACACGCTTTTGGCGGGGCAATCATCGGCAAAAATCGTGCCGAATTACACTCCGAAGCGGTATCCGCCCAAAAAGGCATCACATCCACCTTTGAAAAAGGACGCGATTGGGAGAGTAAGCTCGGCAGTAGTTTCACAGCCAAACCTGCCAATGGGGATGTTGCATTGGTCTATCCGGGTGCATTTAATGCGTATGTGGGCATGGCGGGGGATTTGCTCCAAAATTTTACCCAATTGAGTGATATATCTACCCTGTATGCCGACAGTTTACGTAAGTTGGTGGCAGATAAGCTCATTTATCCACCCACAACCCACGCTATGACCGATGAAGAATATACAGCTTATCAACTCGCACTCGCGGATAACCTGCCCGCCATGATGCAAGCAGGCTCAACATTTGCGTGGCAATATACGCGCATGGTCAAGCTATTAGGGATTCAGCCCGTTGCATCATTCGGATATAGCATGGGTGAAGCCAGCATGATGTGGGGCGCGGGGATGTGGACACATGCCCACCACGCCAGTTATTTGCTCCACACCAGCAACCTGTTCACATCCAAAGTGGTGGGCAAAAAGACCGCCGCCCGCACGTATTTGGGCGATACAACCACGCCCGATGACGATTTATGGGGTAATTACGTGGTCGCAACCGACCCAAATACCATGCGCCACGCCCTAACCGATGAGCCAACCGTATTCATGACGCACGTCAACACACCGAATCAGGTGGCAATTGCGGGTGAAAAAGTGGCGTGTGAGCGCGTTTTGGCAAAAATCGGCGCGGGGTATGTGGTCGCTATGCCTGCCGTGTTGCATTGTCCGCCCACACAAAACGCCCATGCCGATTTTGTGCGGTTGCATAAATTACCGATAAACCAAACCCCTGTACGGACGGCATTAATGCCGTCCACGACGGACCATTCGCAGGGCATAAAATTATACGGTGGTGATGGTCGGCTGATTACCGCCAGCGATAGCGATGCCATCGCTCATGAATTGGCGCATGACATGGTGCAGATGGTGGATTTTCCGCATTTGGTGAACACCGTTTATAATGATGGGGCGCGGGTGTTCATTGAGGTGGGCGCACAAAATACGTGTACCCGTTGGATACGCGATATTCTGCGCGATAAACCGCATGTCGCCGTCGCAACCAATCGCATGGGGGTATCGGATAGCCAATCTATCGCCCGCCTGATTGCCAAACTGATTAGCCACCGTGTGCCAATGAATGTAAGCGTGTTGGCACGTCCATCCGCCGAAAACGAAACATCCAACGGCAAAAAACGCCTCATTCAGACCATCAAACTGGGTAAAACACCCATCCGTGAAGCCATTTTATCCGATGCAAATCGGGCATGGGCTTCTGGGCTACAAAAACAATTTGTTGAACCGAAAAGCATTTGGCGGGATATGCGCGTAGAACGCGGTGAACGCCTGAATAATCCATTTGGAGGACTCCCCTTGCCCATTACCATCGAACAAACCCCCGATATGAGCGACCATGAACGCGCCATCGTTGACCATCGCAATGCGTTGGGTCAATTGGCAGAGATGATAGAAAAGAATATCAATACAACGCCAAGCATCACCACCCGCCCACAACGTCCTGTAAATTATTCAAAACCCGAACACGTCATTTGGGATGTGAAGGCATTAGAAGAATTTGCGGTTGGTAAAATTGCGACTGTATTCGGTAGCGAATACGGCATTATAGATACCTACAAATCGCGGGTGCGCCTGCCAGCGTATCCCTATTTATTGGTCTCGCGCATTACCAAATTGGATGCAGAAATTCACCAATATCGCCCCTCTGCCATGACCACCGAATATGATATTCCGTTTGATGCGTGGTATAGCGTGGATGGTCAAATTCCGTGGGCGGTGAGCGTGGAAAGTGGTCAATGCGACCTGATGCTCATCAGTTATATCGGCATAGATTTTGAGGCAAAAGGGCGCTTGATGTATCGCCTGTTGGATTGCACCCTCAATTTCCTCACCGATATGCCCAAAGAGGGTCATACCCTGCGTTATGACATCCGCATTAATTCGTATGCCCGCAGTGGCGATAACCTGTTATTTTTCTTTGAATATGATTGTTATGTCGGCGATGAGCGTGTGCTGATTATGCGAAATGGGTGCGCGGGATTCTTCTCTCAAGAAGATTGAGACGCGGGCAAAGGCATCATCATGACCCAAAAAGAGATAGACGCACGCGCTAAAATTGTAAAACGCCATTTTGAGCCGTTGCTCCGCACCACCAAAACCCATTTTGATAAAGCCGATTTACGCAAACTCTCTGCGGGGGATATTGCGGGCGCATTTGGGGATGATGCGTATAACCTGCGCGGAAAAAGTCCATCACTCCGCCTGCCCGATGGTGATATGCTCATGCTAGACCGCATTGCCAATGTTGACCCGCGCGGGGGCGCGTGGGGGCTTGGCATGATGATGGGCGAAAAAGATTTACACCCCGACCATTGGTATTTCCCGTGTCACTTCATAGATGACCAAGTGATGGCGGGGTCATTGGTCGCCGAGGGGTGCGTTCAGATGATGCAATTCTACATGATGTATTTGGGCTTGCACCTCACCACAGACGATGCACGCTTCCAACCTGTTCACGGATTGCCCCAAGTCGTGCGTTGTCGTGGACAAGTCACACCACAAATTGGCAAATTGATTTATCGGATGGAAATCAAAGAAATTGGCACATCCCCTTCCCCATATGCGATTGCCGATGTAGATGTGATTTTAGATGGCAAAATCGTGGTAGATTTTAAGGATTTGGGCTTAAAACTCTCTGAAAAATCGCCAGAAGATAAAGCGTTGTATGGCAAGCACCTTATAGGGATGGCAGATATGCCGTCCACACACACCACACCCGTTCAAGTTCGAGACGGCATCGCCATCATGAAAGATGCGCCTATCAATGAATGGCACTTGGAACAATTCGCATTTGGTTCGATTGCCGATTGCTTTGGCGAAGATTTCCGTCTATACGATGGACGGCTCACCCCCCGCCAACCGAATAGCGAACTGAAACTGATTAGCCGTATTTTGCGGGTGGATGGCACGCGCCATGTGTTTGATAACAACCCAAGCGTCATCAGCGAGTATGATGTGCCGTTGGATGCGTGGTATTATGACCTCAACCATGCCCCCACCATGCCCTATTCGATTCTGATGGAAATCGGCTTGCAACCGTGCGGATTTTTATCGGCATGGCTTGGTTCTACGCTAGAATATCCACAAGAGACCTTTTTCTTCCGCAATTTGGATGGCGATGGCAAAATTCATCACCTCCCAGATTTGCGCGGAAAAACCATCACTAACCATGTCAGTTTGACCTCATCCACCTCATATCAAGGCATGATTATTCAAAAATTCACCTATGCCTTGTCTGCCGATGGGGTGACGTTTTATGATGGCACAGCTTCATTTGGGTATTTCACCACCGATGCACTCGCCAATCAGGTCGGGTTAGACAGAGGCAATCCGACTTATGCGTGGATGGATGTGAATGGTGTCGCGCCGTATGTGGTGGATTTGACCGATGACACTGTGCGCGGGGAATATCTGACCGCACCAGAGGACAAACCGCACCTGCGCCTACCCGATGACAAACTGATTTTCTTAGACCGTGTGGATATTGTCGCCGATGGTGGTCAGGATGGCATGGGTTATGTGCATGGCTACAAGAAAATTGACCCCACCAACTGGTTTTATCGGTGTCATTTTTATCAAGACCCTGTGATGCCCGGTTCATTGGGTGTCGAAGCCATTTTGCAGGCGCTTCAGGTGTTTGCCATGACGACAGGCTTGGCGGATGAATTCGTGTCGCCCCGTTTTGACCATCTCGATAATCATCAATTTGTATGGAAATATCGTGGGCAGGTCATCCCCAAAAATGAATTTTTGCACCTCGAAATTCATATCAACGGCATAGAACGCGCCGACGACAACGGCATTATCTTGCGTGGGACGGCGAATTTGTGGCGCGAAAATATGCGAATCTATGAAGTGCGCGGTGTATCGCTAAAGATTAGCGAATCTGCATAACAATCGCACATTACAATTATGATACAAGGCATCATTTGGGGTGTCTTGTATCATAAATTTCATGAATCTATAAAAAATACCTGTTATAATATCCTTATCGAATTCATTTTACACGTAATAGAGGGGATTGATATGGATGCAGATTATGAAGTAAGGTGGGTTATCCCAAACGAAGTCGCGCTATTGGTGCAAAATCGGGATATGACTATCCCCCAAATTGTCACCATGATAAATGAGGTCAACCAGCTACTTGAATCGTCTCCGCATGAAAAATTGCCCGTCATTGTAGATGGCTCAAATATGAAAAGCACAAGCAACAATATTGGAGATGTACTGAAAGAATTCCGCACAGTGCGCTCAGAAAAATGGGGATTCACGGTGGTGGTCGGCGCACAAGGGGTCATTAAATTTTTTGCACAACTTATTTTGCAATTGGCGCGGGTAGAAGTCCGTCTGGCAAAAGATATGGATGAAGCAATCGAAATTATTTATCGTGTTAATCCAAGCCTGCCCCGTGTTTCTTAAACATTTTCTTTATAGCCTCATTTCAAGCAATCATTTCATACCATTGATATAGGACACAAACACTTGTGACCTATATCAATGATTTTTTGAGTTTATTTTCCATTATAATAGTAACATACGATATATAA
>CALDGT010000536.1 GCA_937942935.1 uncultured Chloroflexota bacterium
GTATATTAACGATGTGATATTTTCACCAGATGAACAGTATGTTGCGATGGCGACCACCGTGGGAATTTGGTTGTATTCGATTGATGATTTAGAAACTCCCATTCACTTGTTTGGCGATTATGATATTAATGTCACTTATGCTATGTTCAGCCCTGATGGGAGTCGGTTGTTTGGGGGGGCAAGCACAGGCGCGGTTTATATTTGGGATTTTGAAACAGGTGAGCAAATTGCACAATTATCAACCCCCGATGAAACATGGCGCGTGAATGAATTACGTTTATCTGATGATGGCAAAAAATTATTTTCTTTTGCACGCCATATGACTATTTGGAATTTAGAGGATTCTTCGCTAGTTGATTTTATTGATTTGTGGGAGATGAATGGTAACTATAGTACATGGTTAATTAGCCCTGATGAACAATATATGGTTATCTACAATGTGTATAATGATGTCAATGCAGAAACCACTTTTTCGCGTACCTATGTGACAAATTTGACCACTGGCGAGACATATCGGCTTGAGAATGATGAGATTCCACTCATTACACCACCTCATTTTAGTTACAATAACGAGAAGCTCTTGGCATTTGTGTATTGGACTGGAGATATTGGGGTATGGGATGCGTTTTCTGGCACATTTTTGAAAGAGATTAAACATCCTTATGGAAACGAACCCGGTTATGGGTATCGTGATAATCGAGAAGTATATACAAAGCAAATCTCGCAAAGTGATGGCTATTACCCAATTCCTTTGCCGTTGCATAACTCATCCACAACCATTATTTTAACAGAAGATGAATCGAAACTGATTTTGTTAGACAGAACTACCTTAATCTTTGATGTTAACAACTCTGAGGTGATACTGCACTCTTTTTCGTATAATCGTGATGTGCGCGGTGATGATGCTTTACCTGTTGGAGAGCTAAACATTCATCATTCGGTAGATGAAACAGAATTAATGCAATTGATAGAAGATAAGCATCTGCTAGACCATATAGAGATGCGATATTATCTATCAGCAGAATTGTTAGAGCGCGTGGTTTTTTGGCAAGATGGGGACTATGTTGGTTCGCCTATACACTTTTCTCCCAATAAAACATATGCGTTTGTTTTATGGAGACAAACTTGTACAAATTCTTTTGCCAGTTGTTCCTCTTATGGAGTATTTACTATCCGTTTTTGGAAAAACGATACAGGCGAACCTACCTTTCGACAAGATACTTATGCTAGATGCAGGACTACACTTTATGAAAAGGGTATGGAACTGGCTTTAGATAATACAAGGCTTGTAATGTACTCAAATGACAATGTATGTATATGGGATGTAGAAAATCAAAAGCTGTTATATAAAGTACCGACTGTAGCGATTTCTTATTGGGGAATTGAAGGTAATAACCGCTATTTTCTTGCTACCCCACGCTTATCGGATGATGAATATTCCAGATTAGACCTTCAAATATGGGATTTAGAGACTGACACTTTTGTTGAAGCTGAAATCTCAGAAGTATATTCTGTATCTCCTTTGAGAGATCATGGAATGGAAATGGCAGTTTTTAGCCACGATAATCAATATGTACTTACAATGTATGGTGCATATTTATGGAATTTGGAAACAGGGGACCTTGTTCGTAAACTAAGTGATGATGAAATTTGGGTGCCTGATGCCACACGGGCATTTCTTAGCCCAAATGATGAATGGGTAGTATTCTTGACATACGATGTGACTTTATCAACAAATATGGTGTTGGTAAAGAAACTTCATGATGCAGATTTTGGCTATCCTTTGATTAATTATGATAAATACACCGCCACTAATAATGTGATATTCTCGCCAAATAGCCAATATGTTTTTACCGTCACAGATGATAACCTCATGCTATGGAATATAGAAACAGGCGATTTGATTTATGAAATCCGAGAATATACTAAGATTATCAAAATCAACCTTGATGGATCATATTTTATCACTGAAAAAAATAATACATTAGTCAAACGCGATTTTTTAACAGGTGATATTATTGCATCTGAAGAGATCCCGCTTGTAATTGACCCACAGTATGGCTACTATTCAAGAGTTAATCACATTGAGTTTAGCCCTGTTAATAACCTCTTAGCTGTCTCTATTCATGATTTTCAAAACTCTGAAATTCAAATTTGGGATATGGATACCATGACATTGTTACATACCATCCCATTAAAAACACAAGCGCGTGCCAGATTTAATGATGAAGGGACACTCATTCTGATGGATATGGTAGATGGCACAGTTCATATTATGGGTGTGCCAGAGGAATAAATTTTATTCTGATTCTGGCGTTTCGGTTTGTGCGGGGAAAATTTCGGCGAGGGGGAAACAACAATGTAAGGGCGCATGTGCATCACACGCCCTTACACAGTGTATCATGATTTATGCCTTCTTCACGCCTAGCACCAGACTCTCGCCTTTGATGCTGTCGTCCTTCTTGGGGTCATCGTTGGGCAGATATTCGCCCTTATAGAAGCCATTTTCGACCTTCCCCGCCACCAACGACTTGGCGAGGGTTTCGCCTTTGATGTAATCGGCGAATTGGGTGATGGCGCTCGCCAAATTGCCACCCGCTTCATACACCACTTCGATTTGGTCAGAGATGTCGAAATCGGCATCTTTACGCAAGGTTTGGATACGGCGCACGACTTCCCGTGCCAGCCCTTCTTGCACCAATTCGGGTGTGAGCCGAACATCCAACGCCGCCAAATACCCTTTTTCTTCGCCGACAGAATAGCCTGCGGTGGCATTTTGAATCACCTGACATTCCTCTGGGGTGATTTCATACGCTGTGCCTTCAACGGTCACAGTCACAGGTTGACCTGCTTTGAGCGTCAATGCCCATGCCTTGACCTGTTCGTAATCCCCTTCGCGCATCATTTTTTGTGCTTTAGGGAAGTCTTTGCCCAATTTTTTACCCAATTGCGCGGGCAACGGATTGAGCGCATACGTGACCATCTGTGCATCGGCTTCGAGTACGCCCACCGATTTCACATTCAACTCGCTGGTGATGAGGTCGGTATATTTGCGAACCATATCCGCTTCATCCGCCGATTTAAGTCCGAATTGGACACTTTGCAATGGCTGACGTACACCGATTGGCGCATTTTTGCCATCTTCTTTATTATTATTCCGCGCCGCCAAGCCCAAACTGACCAAGCGTTGTACCAAATCCATTTCTTTCATCAAGCCTTCGTTGATGAGTGATTCGTCATAATCTGCCCACCACGCCAAATGCACACTTTCTGGTGCGGATTTATCCATACCTGCCACCAAATTGCGATACATAGATTCGCTAAGGAATGGCATGGCTGGCGCGATGAGTTTGGATACCGTCACCAAGCACTCATAGAGTGTGGCATAGGCATTCATCTTGTCGGCATCTTTTTCTGTTTTCCAGAACCGCGCCCGACTCAGGCGGACATACCAATTACTCAACGATTCGACAAATACTTGGATGGGGCGGGTGGCTTCGGTGACATCAAAATTATCGTAGCCATTGGTCACACGGCGGGTTAGGTTATTGAGTTCGGATAAAACCCAACGGTCTAACAAATCGCGCTCCGCCACGGGTGAAGCGGGTGTGTTGGGT
>CALDGT010000537.1 GCA_937942935.1 uncultured Chloroflexota bacterium
ATCCCATTAAAAAGGCTATCGGTGCGGACATTATGCTCACGAGTGAGCCACAACAATAGACCATCGCGGATAAGCCCAACCCGACTATCACCCATATTGGCGACATATAACCGTCCCCAGTCACTTCCATCTTGGTGTAAAATGGCGGCGCTGAATGTGCAACTCATTTGTTCGTTTTCTTCACGAATAATCTGCTCACTTTTCTCGCGCACATCCTGATTTGCTTTGGTGGCGGCATCTTGGACGGCTTGTGGCACAGTGGTATGCACACTTTTTTGCAAATATGTGATGAAGTTCGTACCAGCAGTCATAGCGGCAACTTCACCCTTACTTTTTCCACCCACACCATCACACACCAAGGCAACTGTTAAAGATAACCCCCCGACTGTCTTAAATTCACTGATAAAATTGGCATAATCTTCGTTATTTTTTTCTTTTGCCTTTTGTGGATCATTTCCGGGTTCTGAGAGCCAACCACCTGTGTATAATGTAGTCGTTTTTGTTTTTGATTCCGACATAGCCCATTTTCTCCTTTGTCTTAATTTAACCCACTAAATACGTGGCGGAAGCACACCCATCTCTGTCTCTAAAATATCAATCACTTCTCTGATAGTAGGGCGGTCTTCCCTGACTTTTGTCAACATGCGACTAATAAGAGATTTGACATTCTCCCATTTACCTTTCAATTGGAGTGGTTCATTAATAATCGCATTTGCCAATTTGGTATCATCGTGCAAAGATGCGCTAAATGGATGATGACCATAAAAAATTTCGTGGGTGATAATACCTAATGCCCATATATCGCTTGGCAAGTGATTTGCATAATCATCTCTGGTGACTGGCTGATTTGGTTGGGCTAATTTTTTTGCGATAACTCGTTCTGGCGAAAGGTAGTGTGGTGACCCCGCCCGTTCAAGAGTGGTATCGAGTCGCTGATTTCCTGTTGACCATAACCCAAAATCAATCAAAACAGGATGTGGGCGCTCATGAATCGTTGGTGGTTTGCGAAAAATGATGTTATCGGGCTTAATATCACGATGGGCAATATTAAGTCTATGCAGATAATCAATGGTAATGGCTATCTGATAAATCAGTTCGATATTCCACATCCATTCTTCTTGCGATAGTGTATTGGCTGGGCGTTTAGGGCGTGTATTGGGCGGAGTCGGATACAGATAATCATACAATGACCTGCCCTTCAGATATTCCATTGAATAATAAAATGGCGCGTTGCCATTAAAATGTTGTTTTAGTTCTTCTGCACGCAACCAATAAACAAGTATGTTATTTGAGGTTAGCATAGGCAGAAGATGAATGATATTAGGGTGCCGCAAATTCTGTAGGCATTTGACCTCGTTAACAAGAGACTCATCGAATACGGTTGCATCATTACGCGCAATTTTTATGACTACCTCGCGCTTCCGATATTCTATATCTTGATACCGATTGCTCGTTTCGGCGACATAAATTGCAGACATCAATCCCACTCGTGGCAAGTCTTTTGTGATGATGAATTGCCCAATATGTGTGCCTACTAAATTGGGAAATTTATAGTCTTGTTTTTTTTCTACCATTTTATGCATTCCTCTATGCTGATAGTGTGGTATATGTCTTATGTTATGTTGGCTTAGTTGGCGGAAAAATATCATCTGGCGGTGGCGTAAATAATTTCTTATGACCACCCTCATCTGATGAGGGTTTATTGGGTGTAGTGGAATCTGTATCTATCTCTGTCTGGCTTTGTTTAGGATGAATATGGGTTGAAAATTGTAATTTTATCGGCTGTTGATAATTGGTGAGGCGTAGCACATCACCATTTTTGAGGGGGTAGGGTCGCTTGGGGATGAGTTGTATTTCTTGCTCATCGCCAGATTTAAGATACGTACCATTCCGCGATTCTAAATCGGTTACTGTAAAAGTTTGGGTGTCAAAATGATAATTAATCTCGATATGCCGCCCGCTAATTTTTGGGTGAGGCAAGACATAAGTGACTTGTGCCACCTCGCGTCCAAGTACCACCGATTTGCGGTCAATAGAAATTTCTTCGACACCTGCCACACCAATCACATTAAGTTTTCCATACGAGGACATCGTTTGTTCACCGTAATCGGGTTCTGTGCCAGAAATAGGCGGTTGATTGTCATCAATCACAGTGGACTTATTTTCATTAGTATCTATTTCACTGCCCCGTCCAAGAATCTCTAATACGGTCTGGCGACCACGTTCCAAAGTATTTTTCATCCCACTAAATGCCATACGCCGATATTTGCCAGCGCTTACCCCTAATATAGCAACCACCACCACCAGCAGACCAATACTACCCGCTACCCAAGCAGAATAGCGTGCAAAGAAACAACGCAGGCTTAAATAATCAGATGCAGAGGAGTCCAGGCAGACATCTACAGACTCTTTTTGGGTGATGACTATCCCCGGTGGGGGTGCTTCTACAATTATTGTATAATCTAGGGTAGAAGATGAGATGTTAAAACCATATTCATCCCATATCATCACTTGCACATGATGAATTGTCTCTGTTGGGGTTATATAACCACTCAAATCCCATTCGACCTGATACTGATTGATATTGTTTGCGATTGGGCTAATTTGCCCCGACTCTGAAATGCCATCAACAAACAATTCAAGGCGTAATTCCTCTCGTATGACATTATCAGGGTAAGTCACAGAGATAAGAAGTGGTTCAGATGGATTGTTATAGGTATTGGTACTCTCTATAAATTCGCGCTGAATGACCAAATCATTGGGGTTCGTCTGCCCAAACTGATTCGACACACCAACAACTGGCGCCACGACATCGTGAATATAGGTGAATGAAGTTTGCATATCACCTAGCCTTATTGTGATAAGTCGCTCTCCGACACCCGGTTGCCGTGATTTATAACTCAGGCTATATAATTTGCGGTTTTGTTGTAATTGGCTCATTAGCCCACTCAATTGATTTTGAATGACGGTG
>CALDGT010000538.1 GCA_937942935.1 uncultured Chloroflexota bacterium
CACATTGCAGGTTACAAATTGTTATTTCTTAATCAAAATTTAATCATTAGCCCCTCCCCCCGACCCCCTCCCCACAGCGAGGGGAGGGGGAGAAGACCAATATTTTACGGTAAAAGTCCCCTCTCTATGTAATGGGGAGGGGATTTAGGGGAGGGGTGAAATTATTCGCCTCTCTTTGGATGATGATTATCCTCGCGGGGCATATCAACACCTATATCAACGATGATTTTTATACATGGCTCATTCATGGCGCAGATAGCCTTAAACAAGATGGTTGGGATGTGGCGCTCGATTGGCTGGATGAAAATGTGCCACCAGACGCGCTGGTCGGCTCAATATTCGCATCGGGGGTCATCGGATTTCATGCCGAACAGGATGTGATTAATATGGATGGCAAAGTGAACCGTGAGGCATACGAAGCATTGGTGGCGGGGCGCATGTGGGATTATGTGTGTCGGTCTGGGGTGGAATATACAGTAGATTGGGGGCTGTCTACCGATACACTCCTCATCAATCGCGCACCGCGTCCCGAATGGCGCGAGGATAATATGCCGATTGTGGCGGAGTTTGATACACAATCGGTTGCCAGTGTACAGATTCGCAAAATTAATCGTGAAAATTGTGGTGGGTAGGAGCAATCATGTTTGAGTGGGTCAAAATTTGGTTTAAGGGATACGAGACAACTTTCGATTCGGCTTATCCGATAGATGAGTGCATCAAAATATTCGATGAGCAAGTCAACATCACGTCAAAAATCCGTAAAATGGGGCAGGTATTGGGATTTAATAAAGAACCCATCGTCATTGAGCCACTAGCCAATGGAAAATATCAATTCACAACTTATAAATTGGTATTTGGTGCAGAAGCACCCTTGCCAGAATTGTGGGCAAATATGACGGGTACACTCGAAAAAACACCAAAAGGAACACGAGTGACGGTTACTGTGGGGTATCACAAAAGGTCGTGGTGGTATGCCATGATTTTTTATGGCTTGGTGGTGGGGCTATTAGTGCCTATCGTCATTGCGGCAATCGCATCTGGGCAACAGGTGTTCACCATTTATATCATCACATTAGCCGTTTTATGGCTGGTGGTAGATGTGACGATGGGTCGCCCACTCAAAAAATTCGCCGATATGCCATATCGCCTATTGGGACAAGTGCAATCATAATCCCCCATTTTTGGGGGATTTTTGTTATCTGTTTTGAGGGATGATGAAATTGTTCCGATAAAAAAGGGGGAACAAACATGATATCGTGGTTGCGATTATGGGAAGATGATGGCGGGTATTCATTCGATTTTATATCCCCCTACCCAATTGAAATGTGTGAGCAAATCCTGAATGACCATTCACGGCGTAGTTATCTGAAAAATAACCCCGTTATGGTTTTGAATGACCATAAAAGGTTATATTTTCCATTTGTGGATGTGCATCGTCTCTCGCCTGATATATATGAATTTCGGATGGAATATCAATTCAATTCGGGAGATAAAAATAAAAAAATCATCGAAACCAAAGGGTCATTAGAACGCCTGCCAAATGGCACACACATAACAGGCATCGCAAAAGCCAGTAATGAGGCAAAAATCAGTTGGTGGGTGTGGATATTGGGGTTATTGGTGACAATCGCCATTGTCAATTTCAGCATTCTACCACCCATCACAGAACCTGCTTGGTTATTGCTGATTTATTGGATACAACCGTTTTTCTGGGGGTGGGTATTTTGGCGCTCCATCATCCACCCCACCACACAATTTATCAAATCCCCACAAAACTGGTTGGGGAGCGCACCATCGAGCCGAGAAACACTCATCAGCAAGCATCGCAACCAACCACTCAAAGCGACTTTCGAGATATATGCCCCTCTCAGTATGGCGGTTTGTGTTGAGCAACTCAAAAAAGGGTCGGTGAATCAGCATTATCAATATACTCAAGCGGGGGTGCTGTTGGGGAATGCTGTGAATGAGGAATTATTCATCTCTGTTGAAGAAGAATCGCCAGAGCGTGCCTACTTTTTGATAGAACGGAGCATGTGGCTTTGCCAGCCAAATCCCTATAACACACAGGTTTGCTTGTTGGGGAGTATGCAAGCAGAAGAAGATATGATACACATTCAGGGATATAGTTATTTGCCCAATGGGCGGATTTATATCCGACTCGCCATAATTCTTGTGTTGGTGAGCCTATTATCATTATCGGTATCGCCGTATGTGCTGGTTATCGCACCCATTGCTTATATGATAACACGCGGGGTTATCCACAGGTGGTTAAAGACGTTTCAACAATATCTCGAACAAGCCATTCTTCGGCAAGTACCCGCGCAAAATCGCGTGAGTCGGTTTGGTCTGCGCTACGATTTTGATTTTTATTCCCCCTATCCCCTCGCAGATTGTGTGAATATGTTGCTCAATTATTCGGTAATGAGTGAATCTCAAAATGCGGATGGAATTCATAAAAGTGCCCGTTTGTCAGGAGGGTATCTGGTGACAGTGACAGAATCGCCAGACGGAAAATGTTCGTTCTCGGTCAAATCTACTGGTGAGGACGGGACTGTTTATTCAGAGGCAATCGGTAAATTAGAAGCGGCGGGGTATAGCACGCGAGTGAGTGGTGAAATTACCCAAGACAGTCTAAGATATGTTTTTGGCGCTATATTCATAGGCATTTTACTTTCGGGTGCCGCAGAATCCGCCATCGGTAAATGGCTTTTCATCCCATTCACTGTCATTTCTTATGTAATGTTTAGAGTTGATGTGAATTCTACTCGCGGGTATGCAGAACGGGTATTAGGTAGCAAGGGTGGGCGCAAGGATAAAAAGGATGTGGCAAATGCAGATGAATAAATGGTTATCTGGCATGATTCATGGTTATCATTTCGATTTTATCTCGCCATTCTCGCTCGAAAAATGTCTTGAAATTTTCGATGAATA
>CALDGT010000539.1 GCA_937942935.1 uncultured Chloroflexota bacterium
AGTTCTTGCGTAAATTGGCACAAATCGGGATTTTTATAGGAATAATACTTATGGATTATGGACATTCTAATAAGCCTGAAGGTGGCGTTTCTGGAACGCTCATCGCAACTGTTGGGGTAATCGCTGTCTTATTGGTGATAGGGGGAATTTTGATTGCCCAATTCACCCCTGTGCTATTCCCCACCCAAGCCTCTGCTGAGTCTTTGCAAATTGACCAACTCTTTGCTGTTTTATTGGGCATTGGTGGTGCAATTTTCTTGTTAGTAGAAGGGGCATTGGTCTATTCTATCTGGCGTTTCCGCATTAAACCGGGCGATTCATCCGATGGTCCAACTGTGCATGGTAACGCCCTCCTCGAAATGGTCTGGACAGCTATCCCTGCCGTTATCGTCGTCTTTTTGGCGATATATAGTTTTTCGGTTTGGCAAGATATTCGCGCACCAAAAGATGCAGAAATGTTTGTGAGTGCAACAGGAGCGCGTTTTGCGTGGACATTTAATTATGATGTCCCTGTCTCTGGCGATACCCTCACTGCATTTGAACAAAGTGAGCGCATGAGTGCACTCAAACAACAAGAAGATGGCAGTTATGTTTTGCCAGTCACATCCAACATCCTCTACACCTATGTCGGTGATTCTGTTCGGATGGTTCTTAATACTCAAGATGTCATTCATGCTTTTTGGGTGCCAGAAATGCGTATTAAACAAGACCTCATTCCGGGGCGACAAACAGAAGCCCGCTTTACCCCCATCGCCACCGATGATGTGGCGCGTCAACGCACATTTGCCAGTCGTGCAGATAACGCCATCGCCAATTATCGTGAAGATGGCGACACGCGCGGGTTAAATGATGTGTTCGGACGGCGTGCCGTAGATGTGATTGCCCTCAGTGCCACTTTTGACCAAGCAACATTCGATGCCGTCGTGAAAGCGGTGCGTGATACACGCACACAATACCCCACCATCGAACCGTATGCGACACAATTTTTAGAATCGGCTCGTAGTTTGTTAAGCGCAGAAGTAAGCGCATTGGTAGATGATGCAACCCTGCAATTATTTGCAGAAACATTCATCATCAATTACAGTCAATATCGTGTGGTTTGTACTGAATTATGCGGTAGTGGGCATGGCTCTATGTATGCCTTCATTCGCATTTATGATAGCGAAGACGCCTTTTTGCGGAGTTTTATTGACCCTGCAATTGACCGTGCTGTGAACCCACCCGATAACCCAGTCGTGCGTGGCGCTCAAATTTTAGCCTCTGGTGCGTATCCTTGCTCTGGTTGCCATGTCTTGCAAGAATCCCCAACCGATGATGCAGGAAATGTTTATACCATCGAATGGGCAGGTGTTACGGGTCCAAGCCTTGAAGGTGTTGGTGATAGAGCCGCTAATGCACGTTCTTCATCTACTGGCGAAGCACCAGAAGAATATATTTTCCACTCGTTATATGTCCCAAGTGCCTATCTGGTACCGGGCTTTGGCAATTTGATGAATAATTTCCAATTCAGCGACCCAACCGCCCCTAATTACATGCCAAAAGATGATGCAAAAGCAATCGTGGCATATTTATGCACCATCAACGACACGGGTGAATCGGTTTGTGATTTGGATAACCTCAACACCTATGCCGAAAGTTTTACGGACGATAATTAATTGACATAATATGATTGTAGGGATGGGTTAAATAAGCCTACCCCTACAGATGATAAGATTTGCAACCGTTAAAAAATGTGATGTAATGTAAAAAGGGAAAGGTTTTTGTATGGCAACAGCAACATATCCAATCGGTGGGCTACAAACACCCGCCAAACGCCCCGCCCTAAGCGAATACTTTCGCTGGTCAATAGACCACAAAATCATCGGGGTGCAATATATGGTGACGGCATTCATCTTCTTCATCATTGCAGGCACGATGGCAATGCTCATCCGTTGGGAACTCCTCACCCCAGCAACTGACCTGATGCCAAATGGCAGTTCATATAACACCTTATTCACCCTGCATGGCACGATGATGATTTTTACATGGATTGTGCCAATGTTTGCTGGATTTGGTAATTACCTCGTCCCCCTCATGCTGGGCGCAAAAGACATGGCATTTCCATGGTTAAATGCGTTTGCTTTCTGGCTCATCCCCCCCGCAGGGTTGTTGCTTTTGGCTGGCTATTTTGTTGGTCCAGCAGAAGCAGGTTGGACAAGCTACCCACCTCTGAGTACCTTATTTAGCCCCGATGGTCAAACCCTTTGGGCGCTCTCTATCCACTTATTAGGTCTCTCATCCATTTTGGGGGCGATTAACTTCATCGTCACCGTCAAAAACATGCGTCCTCCCGGTATGGGTTGGTTTCAGATGCCGTTGTTTGTTTGGGCAACCTTCGCCACATCCATTATCGTTGTCTTGGCTACCCCATTCTTAGCGGGTGCGCTCACATTGCTCATCCTTGACCGTGTGGCTGGCACAACCTTCTTCAATGCCGCCGCAGGTGGTGATGTATTGTTGTGGCAAAATGTGTTCTGGTTCTATAGCCACCCTGCCGTGTATATCATGGTGTTGCCCGGTTTTGGCATTTTGTCTGAATTGCTCTCAATCCACTCTCGCAAACCCATTTTTGGGTATCGCATGATTGCCTTATCGAGCATGGCAATTGCATTGGTTGGGTTCACTGTGTGGGCGCATCATATGTTCACCAGTCTGCAACCAGAATTGCGTATTCCCTTCATGATTACATCCTTCATCATCGCCATCCCAACCGGTATTAAAATTTTCGGTTGGTTGGGGACAATCTTCGGTGGCAGAATCCGCTTAAATAGCGCCATGTTATTCGCGCTTGGATTCTTGTCTCTGTTCGTCATCGGTGGGATTAGTGGGATGATGTTGGGGTCTGTGCCTGTAGATATTCACATGCACGACACCTATTTTGTGGTCAGCCACTTCCACTTCGTCTTGTTCGGCGGGAGTGTGTTCGCCATCTACGGTGGTATCTATCACTGGTTCCCCAAAATAACAGGACGTATGCTCAATGAACGCTTGGGCAAAATTCACTTTGCCCTCACCTACATTGGCTTCTTCTTCACCTTCTTCCCCATGCACATGGTCGGGATGGCTGGTATGCCTCGCCGTGTGGCGGAATATGACCCACAATTCCAAAATTGGAATGTGTTGATTGGTTTCTCCGCATTCTTGTTAGGGATTTCAACATTCGTCTTGGTCTATAATGTCTTTGTGAGCATCAATCGTGGCAAGGTTGCAGGTGCAAATCCTTGGCGTGCGCTCACATTGGAATGGCAAACCAGTTCTCCCCCACCCGCTTATAACTTTGTGGGCGACCCCATTCCATTTGAAGACCCATATGGATATGGCACAGAAGCCTCTAAAGCCTATTTAGAAGCGATGGAAGCACGCTTTGGTGAATCTTTTAATCCAGAAAAACCAAAGGCATTGCCACCCACCGCACCAACACCAGAGCCAGAACCATCGGCAGGTGATTAACACATAGAAAATATCCCGTGTCGGGACTGTAGGGGCTTGCCATGGCAAGCCCCTACAACCATGATATTAGGACATTCTTGATTATTGAAGATGATGACTTATTGGTAAACACGATATGCAACAAGATTTATTGGAACTGGGTTTAACACGGCAAGAACAACAAGCCTTGCAAAATAAACGTGCAGGCATTTTTATTTTTCAGGCGAGTTGGATTTTAACATTTGTGTGCTTGGCGATTGTTAATTGGCAAATGCGCTTTTCATCTAATTGGATGCCAAATCCCAATGACCGCTTAGGCATTGTCATCTCAACCATTGCAACCATCATCCTTGGGATGAGCGCCTTATTGGTCAGACAAGGTGTAAAATTGGTCAATAACCAACACCTAAGCCAATTTTTGCGCCGATTGCTAATGGCAATCTTTTTAGGTGGTGTATTTGTAGCACTCATTGGTTATGAATGGGTGACGATTACGACAGGCACACAGTACGCGCAAGTATTCCGTCTTATGACAGGTTTTCATATTGTCCATGCGGTGAGTATCGGCATTTATTTAGGTCTCGTCTATGTGAATGGGCGCAAGCGCGTGTATAATGCAAACGATTATTTGTGGGCTGTAGAAGCTGGGGCAAAATTATGGTATTTTGTCTTGGTGGCATGGCTCTTATTCTATGTGGTCATTTATTGGATTTAGTTTTTAGAGGGAGTCGTGCATGAAACCCGGATTAGCGCGTGCCGTGCCGATGGGAATAATCGGCTTAATTGCTGGATTGCTTTTTGTCATCATTTTGCGGGCTTTGCAAAGTATTGAGCCTGTTTGGGATGCACAATTAGGCTTTGTTGTTGGTGCATTCACCGCCTCATTTGCATTTGCATGGGGTATGGGTGCAATAGACAAGCGCATGAGCCAACATCCCCATGAGCCAGAAGTAGATAAAGAAACGGGCTTAGTTCTCTATGAACCTAAAGAGGAACATGGAGAAGATATAGATGCAGAAGCCCAACAAACCCCACCCGGTCGGGTCCTTAGCTTCAATATTTGGCAAGTTTCTTATTGGCAAATTTTGTTATTCGTCGGCTTATTTGCCTTCGCAACCTTGCCAACAGGCTTAAACTTGCAAACCACCCGTAACCCCGGTGGCAACACCGCCGCTATTGGCTATTTTGAATTCACCCTGCCCTTCACCGAAACAACAGTGACAGTCAGCCAATTAACATTGTTCGCCTTCTTTGTCTTTTTCACAATGGCATCTTTGTATGGCATCGCGTGGGCAATTGGGCGCACCTTCCTCGCATTATCCAAAAATGTGAGCGAAGCTCGCACCGCACCAAATGCAGTTGGACGCTTTAGTTTTGCCCCAGAAGGCGAAAAATCACGCAATATCCCCATGCTTATCCAATTAATTGTCCTTGTGGTCATTTATGGGATATTCATCGTGGTGGGTTATAGTTTTATGTTCGGTGAATTTTTGCTCTTTTTCAAAGACCCAGAAATTATCCGTGTGCTGATGACAGGTGTATTCACCTTGTTGATTGGCTCGATGGTGTATTATGCCATCCTCAAGACTGAATTTTCTAAAACACTCATCATGATTGGTGTTTTGTATAGCGCCATCTTCCTCACCTACCTCATTTCGTATCACATCCTTGTTGGGTTTGTGTTATATAGCCCTGACTGGGTTTGGATGCGAATTCTCGCTTCTGCGGGGAATGCGGTGGCGCTTGGGTTGCTCATTTTCTATCTCGTCTATCCGAAAAAAGTCAATCGTTGGGTGGGGCGCACAGCCCAAAATCTGCTCAAGATGGCAGACCCCGATGCAAATCGCCCAGAATCTGATTCAACGGCTATCGTGCCACAATCACCAGAGGGAAATTAATCTATGTCCGAAATGACTGCACATCACGATGCACACGCACACGATTTAGAATCGTTATCGCGCATGAGCGATAATTATAAATTCGCTATGTGGCTATTCATCGCCAGCGAGACCATCATTTTTTCGGTGTTTATCGCGGCGTATGCGGTATTCCGCTTTCAAAATAAAGAAATTGTCCATGCTGTTCACGAAGCACTCGGATTTGGCGGGACACTGGTCGTCACATTCAACACCTTTTTGCTCCTGACCAGCAGTTGGGCAATGGTGATGGGTTTGCGCTCCATTCAATTGGATAATGTTAAAGGCGGGATTCGCTGGTTAAGCATTACCGCCCTGCTCGGCGTGATATTCATCATCCTACAATATTATGAATACACCCAACTCGCCGCCAAAAGCATCACACTCGGTTACGAAACAGATGCGTTTGAGGGTTTTGGGATGCACTTTTATGCGCCAACCGCATTTCATGGTTTCCATGTGATTATGGGTGTGTTGTGGTGTTTAGAAGTCATTCGACGCGCCCGCAAAGGTCAATTTAACAAAGATAATGTGATTGGTGTCGAAGTCTTTGGGTTATATTGGCACTTTGTTGATGTGGTCTGGATTTTGCTGTTCACCCTCATTTATTTGGTCTAGGAGATAGTCATGTCTGAAGAAGTGACACATACTGAAAATACCGAATCACACGCGCATGAAGCCCATGCCGAAACACTCGCCCCAACGACCAAAATCTTGGGGATGACCATCCCCATGCCATTGTATACCACCGTATTCATGATTTTGGGTGTGTTGACAGTGACCGAAGTGCTTTTGGCAGAAGCTATTGATAGCGACCTCAAAATTCCCTTGCTGTTGGGGATTGCTGTTGCAAAAGGCGCATTGGTGGTGATGTTTTATATGCACCTCAAAACCGATAGTCGCGCTTTTGCGCTGGCATTTCTTGTCCCATTGGGATTGGCAATTTTGTCCACCTTGTTCCTCATCTCTGTCCCATCCACAGGTGGCTAT
>CALDGT010000540.1 GCA_937942935.1 uncultured Chloroflexota bacterium
TACGGGGTAATCAGTTAGACACATTGCCCACCGCCATTACCGACTTGCCAAATTTGCAAAAAATAGACTTGCGTTGGAATCATTTTGATGATTTTTCGCCAGCCATGCGCGAGTTACAAGAACGTGGGTGCTTGGTTTATATCTAATTTTCGATGAGTCGCCCCAATAAGCCCGTATAGCGTTCTGCGACTTTATTATTTTTGACAGCCATCGCCACCGCTTGGCGTGTCCCGACCAAGACGACGATTTCTTTGGCGCGGGTGATGGCGGTATAAATGAGGTTGCGTTGGAGCATCATATAATGTTGGGTGAGGATGGGCATGACTACGACAGGGTATTCAGACCCTTGTGAGCGATGGGTGCTAATACAATAGGCATGGAGCAATTCTTCTGCCATTGCAAAATCATATTCGACAATGCGCCTATCCATGCTAATCTCCATCATGCTTTCATCAATATCAATGCCACGCACATACCCAATATCCCCATTAAACACTTCTAGGTCATAATTATTTTTGGTCTGCATGACTTTATCACCGACACGGAAGGCACGCCCACCGATGACTTTCTCAGCTTTCCGATAACTGCCATTGAGCGCCCCTTGTAATGCCTTATTCAATGCCAAAACACCTGCCGCCCCCCGATACATCGGTGCAATCACTTGTATATCGGTGAGGGGGTCAAACCCGAATTTGGTCGGAATCCGATTTTGGACAATATCCACAATCAATTCGGCGCAAGTGGTGGGGTCTTCTTCACCAAAGAAATAAAAATCGGCGCTTTGGTTATCTAAAAAGGGCATATCTCCCTGATTAATGCGGTGTGCATTGACAATGATATGACTTTCTTTATCTTGGCGGAAGATGGTTTTTAGGCGTGTGACGGCAATCGGGAATTTGCCTTTTTCGCTGGCGTTGATGATGTCATTCAAGACATTTCCCGCGCCAACACTGGGGAGTTGGTCAATATCGCCCACCAACATCAGATGGGTATTTGGCGACAGCCCACCGAGTACCGCATAAAAGAGCAAAATATCGAGCATGGATGCTTCGTCAATAATCAACATATCCACTTTAAGCGGGTCTTCTTGGTTGACATAATAACCTTCACCCGGTTTGAATTTGAATAAGCGGTGGATGGTTTGTGCCTCGCGCCCCGTCGCTTCGGATAAGCGTTTGGCGGCGCGTCCCGTTGGAGATGCCAGTGCATATTTACATTCAAGCGCCTCTAATGCGTTGATGACCATCCGCAACGTTGTCGTTTTACCTGTACCCGGTCCGCCTGTGAGGATAGAGACTTTGGTCGTGAGTGCCGATTTAACCGCGCCTTGTTGTTGTGATGATAGCGATACGGCGTTATTTTTTGCGAGGGTGGATAAAAATGTCTCCCAGCCTAATTTTTCGGTCTTGGTCAGGATGACGGATGGTGTGACAACCATGCGCTTTAGATAATCGGATGTGCCTTTTTCTGACCGATGATACATGGGCAAATACACACATTCGGTCAGAAGCCGATTAATGCTCAAGACTTCTGTGAGCAAATTTTCATCCCGAATTTCGCGCTCTAAAATGCCAGAAATGGCAGAAATTTCTTCTACACTCAATAATTCTTGAGCCGTTTTGATGAGCAAATTGCGTGGGGCGCAGGTATGCCCCTCTTGAGCCAGATGATTGAGCGCATAATATAATCCTGCTCGCAAGCGTTCTGGCGCATTGGTGGCGAGTCCCATGCGTTGGGCGATTTGGTCTGCTTTGATGAACCCGATGCCCATCACTTCATCCGCCAACACATAGGGGTCTGACCTCACTTTGGAGATGGTCGCATTGCCCATTGTTTTGTAGATATGATTCGCCATGCGACTGGTCACGCCATAGGTTTGTAAAAATATCATCGTGTCGCGTGCCCCGATGCTACTTTTCCATGCCTCGATAAGGTCATCTACTTTTTGGGCAGAAATGCCTGCGACCTCGCGTAAACGCTCTGGCTCTTTATTCAATACATCTAGCGTCTTTTTGCCAAAGTGGTCTACAATCATTTCGGCGCGTCTGGGTCCAATGCCCCGCACAAACCCACTGCCCAAATAGCGTTTTAATCCTTCAATGCTGGTCGGGACAATCGGTGTGACCATCTCGGCACGAAATTGTGTGCCATATTTGGGGTCTTCTATCCAAGAACCTGTGAATTTGACTTCTTCGCCCACACCGAGTTCGGGCATTGTCCCGACAACGGTTATCGTGCCATCGCGTGCGCTGATGCCCGAAATACGTTTTTCGGGCATAATTTTGAGGACACTATACCCATTTTCCTCGTTATAGTAGGTGATGCGTTCAATTGTGCCAACAACAAATTCTTCTTCCATCAAGCCCTCAAAATCAGTCCTGTCTCATAATAATCATAACACCAGATAGCTATCTGATGCGAATTTGTCCTAATCGCCTGACCAAATCGTGCCGATGTGTCCATATCATCCCAATCATTAGTGGGAACATCATCAAATCACGATTATCGGTTGGGATGCGTTGTGGTTCGGTGATAATTACTTGTTGCAGTGGTGTTGGCACAAAGACCAAAATGAATATAAATAGGGTAAAACCTGTAATCCATTTTCGGCGATTATCCAACGGGGTTATATCATCTAATGGGACAGCGTGTAAATTGCCGATG
>CALDGT010000541.1 GCA_937942935.1 uncultured Chloroflexota bacterium
TAAATGCTGTGATTAGGAAGTGCATCTAGTTTGTTAGATTGCGTTGCAATTGCTTCTCTAATAGCTCGCACAATATTATTAAACGTATTGAGATGTTCGCTAACACGATTGCCCATTTTCTGTAAATCATCAAAAAGGCGAGAACCTTCACTTACAAGCCGTTGCCAATCTGAGAAATGACGATATTTTGTCTCAAAGTCAACAATATCTTCTTTGGCTTTGGCAATCCGATTATCAAATTGTCCAACTTGTGAGGCGTATCTAGCGAGGCTTTCATAAGAAATATCTTCTTTACGAACCCCAATGGCAATTGTCTGAATTTCACTCATTAATCCATCAATATTGGATTTGACAATACGCGCATATTTATCGAGTGCAATCCGTAACCCATTGACTTGCTGGACATAATCAACTCCTCCATCTACTTGTGTAGATAAAACGGCAATTCGTTGGGCATTTATTGGGGTTACACTATTTTGTAGTGTGGTTAATTGACGTGATATATCTCTTTGCTTATCTGAGGCAAGGTCGCGTAGTTCTCGGCTACGAACATCAATATTTTTCCCCAAACTATAAATACGTTGTGGGTCTGGTGTGCCATTCTGTCGTTCCTTATCTAAGTTTGCTTGGAAAGCCTCTGCATATCCCTTAAATGTTGCAATTTGACTACCGCCAAATCCACTTGATAGGACTTGTATATCATGACTGAACTCACTAATACGTTGTCCTATTTCCTCTATATCAATACTGACAGACGGTTTTTCACGTATGAGGTACTTTTGATGGAATTCGATTAAATCTCTTCGAGCCAACAAGTCAAGTAACATCTCTATTTCATCATCTTGATAACCAAGACTCCTTGCATGTGAGTAGATAACACTCATCTCAATTGAATGAATTTCAACATTTTGTCCATTTACTTTGGTTTTATCAACACGGCTTGACTCTTTGAGCCATTTGAGCATTCTATGTTCTAGGTCATGAAGTGTAAATTTAATAGCCCCGACATTATTACCTACCCATTGCTTGGCTATTTCTATCAATGAAGGATATTGTGAGATGAAGTTGTCGAGTGAGGTATTCGATAAGTTCATAAACTTAGCGATATCGGATTTTGTGCCTTCATACTCAACAGTGCCACGCTTTTGATAAACATTACCTAAGCGGTCAAGTGCCGAAGCATATTTATTGAGCGTACTTTTCCATGTGGAAGATGCCATGATGGTTTGATAGGTGTCTTGATAGCGTGCATCTAATAAACGCTCAATGGCAGTTTCTGCGATGCGCCCTTTAGCCACGCCACCTAATGATTCCCCGACATTAGGATTAAACAAGTATGTGATGATATTATCTATCAATTCAGGCTGGAACGCATCTTTGATGAATTGATCTTCCCCGCGTGGAATTAAGTTTTCTTCGCGTTTTTCATCTAATATTGCATAGATGTTCATGAGAATCATAGGAGATAGGTCATAGGGCATCCAAACATCTTTGAGTGTGTTTTCGATTTGTGGAGATAGCCTATCTAACTGCATATACATCAAGTTGATGGGTATGAGCGCGATATTACCCTCGTAATCCATTTCTACTGGATAGGTTGCAGTACGGCGTTTATCTGGATCATCTGTTAAATCTGGTCGAATCGTCAGATAGAATTCGATTGCCACATCCCCATCTACGTTTTCATCTTTACGGTCTTCACTATCTGCCCAGATAATCCGAACTTGTACTTTGCGTTTAGGGTAGCGAGATGCAAATGTCTGAAATTCTCCTTCAAAAATGATTGATAGGTTTGATACCATGCTGGACGGGCGTTCATCTACCACTTTCCAATTTTTGAAGATATGTGTTTTAAGCAATTTTGTAAAAATTAAAATTGCTCGTTCTTTTGATACATCGTGGACTTCGCTATAGCGATTTCGGATGTCGCGTATCGTAGGTGGCAACCACCCCCCATGTTGTGCGCCCGGTTGTAATCCGAATAGGGTAATACCACCGTCTTCGGGTTTACCTACACCAATAACTAATTCTCCGAGTACGCGATTTCTAAGAATTGTGAATGCTTTTTCTAAATTAAACACCCTTTGCAACTTGACCGAAGCCCCATACATGGGGAATGCGGCGGCTAGTTTTACAGATTGCTCTGCATCTGGATTTCCCTTCACAAAGGTACTTTGCAATGCACGGCGGGTGATTGCAGAAATTTTATTGTTGCCAGAAAAATTGATAACGCCGTTTAAATAATCATCAATCATGTCAATGGGGTTATAAGGTTCGACCGCATTGTTTGTGACATAGCGTTGTACCATACGTTTGAATGTATTGATGACTGTGCGGGGACCATCGGATAGCTCTTCACGTATAATAATTTCACCTAGTGAGCGTAATGTATCATGTGTCACAATGCGCTCAGAAACATCTTTGAAGTTGAATGTATTCGCTAAAACATCCCATAATCGTTCTGGAAACTCATCATCATAGATATAAGTTAAATCGAGACTCAATTCGCGCATCCGATGAATGACATCTTTACGACCACGACCTTCTCGAATAACATCAAGTTCTTTGGGAACTGTGACTAATATCAAGCCGAAACGCAGGTAATTTTCACGAGTGGCTAGTCCTTGAAGTAAGTTAAAGAAGGGGACGATAGGGTCTCCACTACGTTTCATAAGCGGTTCAATATATTGCTGGATTTCGTCTGGCATGAGGATAATACCATCGTATCCTGCCGTAATTGCGATTTGAGTTGTCTCTTCAAAAAATTGAATATATTCTTCTGGCTGGATATCGACCGTGAACCGACCTTCATCCATCCATCGTTTTAAGGTGGCAATATTAACCCCTTCACGCTCAGCATCTTGTTCAAGACTGCGCCCCATTAACTGTTCATATAATTTGTCTAGCTTTTCGACA
Source organism: uncultured Chloroflexota bacterium (assembly GCA_937942935.1). Classification (GTDB taxonomy): domain Bacteria; phylum Chloroflexota; class Anaerolineae; order Aggregatilineales; family Phototrophicaceae. Next base: position 2,917 of record CALDGT010000541.1, read on the forward strand.
TATTGTTGCCCATGTGTACTCAGCCGATACTTCACCCAACCATAGGTTGCGATAACCAAATCTGGTAAATTGAGCAGTTGAAAGGGAGGTACAACGATGATATTTTCTTCTTCACCACGTTGCCATAAATAGATAGCCGTGCTGGTTTTGCCATAGCCATATTCGGCAGTCAGATAGCCTCTGGGCGCTTTGGCACTTTTCACAGAATTAAACAATTTTTTCTCAAAACCCTCAACACTGAGAACGCCCTCGCGCCCCTGTGCAATATGGTTCATTGGGATATATGTACGAACATGCCGTTTGTAATCTGCCTCAACTCTGTCTGGATGTCTTAATAAATCTTCGGCGCTTACAGTTGGAACAAGTTCTTTTTTCTCTAAAATATAAT
>CALDGT010000542.1 GCA_937942935.1 uncultured Chloroflexota bacterium
TTCAGCCACTAGCATGACCCCAATGGTTGAATATACCACCAGTTGTCCGGGTGTCTATTATGATTCTGGTGATGTGGGTGTGAATTATCAAAATGGGGTACGTATTTTCTGTAGCACAGTCCGTACACATTTTGTCATTCCAGTGCCATCTGGTTATGTTCAACGTGGGTTATTGCATGATATTTCTTTATATGGCATCCCACCCGAATCACAATCACCATTACCCTTCCCCATCACGCATTGTATTCGCCCACTCGCCACCGATACAACCACCGCACTGATTGGGATTGCTTATGGCACACCCCGTCAATGGGTTATTTTGCCGAGCGTGCGTTTTAATGACCTTGTATGTGCCGAAATGCGCCATATCGGGTTTATCTCTTATTTCTTGCCACAACGATGAAGGATTGCTTACATGCGTATTGTCGCTAATGACAAACTGATTAAGCGTAACAGAAAAAATGCCACACGGCTCTTTTTCTTCAGTTTAGTCGTTCTGATATTCGGGTTTTTTGTCGCCAATGCCCCATTTTTTGGTGTTGGAGAACCAGAAGATTTAACATCCCAACTCTATCTGGTTGGGATGCCATTGGTACTCATCATTGGGTTTACCTCTACAATGGTCTCGGTGCGTCTCACCAATTTATGGATTCGCCAACCACGCCCAGAAGCCGCCATCACTGAATCACTTAAAGGTGCAGTCCATAAGAATGCAACGGTATATCATTATTTGCACCTGCCCGCCCGTCATGTATTAATTGCCCCACAAGGGGTATTTGTCATGATAACCCGCTTTCAAGATGGACGAGTCATTGTCAAAGGCAAAAAATGGCGCGTTGTGAAGGGACCAATAGGCGCATTATTCACACTATTCCGTTTAGATGGGATTGGTAATCCGAATATCGAAGCCGAACAAGCCGCCAATTACATTCGCTACATCATACAAGATTATGATGAGACTATCCCTGTTCATCCCCTCATCGTATTTGTAGACCCGCGTGTCAAATTAGAAATTGAAGAACCAGTTATCCCTGTGTTGCACACAGATAACAAAATTAAACCAAATCTGCGTGATTACATCAAAGAACTGCCAGAACTGCCTCAACTTAAGGGCAAGTTATTAGATGATTTTATCGCAGAGTTTGAACAAGCAACAACTAATGACTAAATAACAAAAATGGGCGGAATTGACCGCCCATTTGTTATTTATCAGCCCATATCATCGAGCCGCTTTTGCCATTTATCAACCAATTTCTGGTATGTTGCCTCGCTAATTTCGCCACTCATCAATTTTGCATCTAAATTATCAATCAATGCTTGAATTTCTTCTTTTGTCTGTGGATTAGAAGATACAGGTGTCGGTGCAGATTGTTGTGGT
>CALDGT010000543.1 GCA_937942935.1 uncultured Chloroflexota bacterium
TGAACCGCCTGTTTTTCGCCATCCTCACCGTATGGTTGGCGGTCACAGTCACATTTTTTTTATTGCGACTCATCCCCGGAGATGCCTTATCTGCCCAAATGGATTTGGGCGGGGCATCTCCTCAAGAGATTGCACAAGCCCGCGCCGAAATGGGCTTAGATGACTCACCCCTCGCACAATATATCCGTTATCTGGGCGGATTATTGCGCGGTGATTTGGGTTATTCGCTCATTCGGCTCATCCCTGTGAGCGACCTTATCGCCCAGCGATTCATGCCAACTGCCCTACTCGCCATCTTCAGCATTTTTCTAGCGGTGGTTTGGGGGATTGGTGCAGGGATACTCGCCACATCAGGCAGATTTTGGGGTGCTATCGGGCGTGGGATGATGACCTTATCGCTCAGTATGCCCCTTTATTGGACAGGCACACTGGCAATCATCATCAATGCAGGCGTATTGCCTTATAGCGGGGTGGATGATTGGCGGGCATGGATATTGCCTATCTTAGTACTAGGGTTTGCGGGCATGGGGAGCATTTCGCGCATCACCTATGCCAATATTCAGGCAATTAAAAATATGCCCTTTGTGATGGTGGCACGGAGCAAAGGCTTGCATCCCAACACCATTATGCACCGTCATATATTGCGCGTGGCATTATTACCCGTTTTACCTGTCATCAGCACCCAATTTGGATTTTTGCTTGGTGGCGCGGTCATCACCGAAAGTTTATTTGTGCGTGTGGGACTGGGAAAATTATTGTTAGATAGTGTCATCGCACAAGATTATCCTGTCGTGCAAGGACTCGTCACCTTATCGGCAATCCTCATCGTGAGTTTATCCTTCCTCACAGATACCCTCTCGCACCTCATAGACCCGCGTTTGCGCTGGATACACCACACATCATCATGACACATAAACTCGCTATCGCATGGCTTATTTTTTTGATGGGATTAGCCATTTTGGGCGAAATTCTCGCACCCTATGACCCAATGGTCTCGTATGGGCAATCGCAAATACCCAACACCGCACATCTTTTGGGGACAGATGGCTTGGGGCGCGATGTATTCAGCCGATTATTAGCAGGCGCGGGGCGCACACTCGGATTTTCTGGGTTCAGCACCTTAATAGCGATGTCTATCGGTGGCTGTTTGGGGATAGTCGCACCGATTTTAGGCAAATGGGGCGATAATCTGTTGGTCTTGGTGATGAACACCCTACTCACATTTCCGCCGTTGATGATGGCACTGGTTTTACTCACGTTATTTGGGCGTGGCGATTTATCATTGATTTTTGCCGTCGGAATCAGTCAAATCGGCGTGACAGCACACATCATTCGCGGGGCAACACGCGCCATCTTATCAGAAGATTATATTTTAGGCTCGTGGGCATTAGGCGCACATTGGACTCATATCATCTGGGTACATATTCGGCGCGGGATTATGCCAACATTAGGGGCGCAAACAGGCATTATTTTTGGCTATTGCTTATTTAACAGTGCGGCGCTTAACTTTTTGGGATTAGGCGTAGCAATTGGTGTGCCAGAATGGGGTGCAATGTTAGCAGAGGGACGCGCTGTGTTCAGCACCGCCCCTCATGTCGCTATTTTTACAGGATTATTGTTAATGAGTGTGGTGATTGCCATCAATCGGTTAGTGGATGAGTTGTAATCCACGCCAAAACCGCATCTACCTGTCCTGTTGGTAATTTCTTTGTTTCATGCAAGTGCTTTAGCACATCTTCTAAATGGAATAGCGATTGAATATTCAAATGAGGTGCTTGTGGCTTGCCATAAGTCATCAACACCCAAGCAGTATCAATTTCTAAACCCACCTTTTGCGCCTTATGGATGAGCGCCTCATGCGATGGTTGCCATGTGTTGGCGACCAATAACGCAGGATGACCCACATCATACGCACCTAATAAATCATGTACACCATCCCGATGTGTGCCTTTGCTATACACCAACGGGATATTCACCATGTATGAAAGCATCGTCCCAAATGGCACAGAATCCGATGGGGCAAGCAATCGCTCATAGCGTGTAAGATGTGCGCGTGGGATAAAACGGTCTAATAACCCCGACCAAATATCGGGGTAAGACGGCAACAATTCCAATTGAATTTTGAACGGGACATCTTCAAACCGTCCAAATTGAATTAGTCCAGCGCCCCAAAATTGCTCAATAATCGTATCCATCAGCTATCCCTCAATTCGCTTAGTGTGCGGTGAAGTGTCTTTGCGATATGCGATGTGCCATCGGCGTAAACAACATCATCTCCTACTATTTTAAGCCGAATCAGCCGATTTGTACCGCTAATGGTTAACTCATTGGTTATACGCCAAAAAACACCCCCAGACCGAGGCGCGTTGGCATTTGGAAGTTGGTCATTCACCACAAAAGCGCTCCTATCAGAACGAGTGAGATAGGCTTGCAAATGGGCATCATCCCCTAAGATGAGCGCATCAGCATTGAATGTCCCTTCATCGGTCATGTGTGCATACCCCGCCCCAACAAACCCGCCATCAATCACAGTAATAAGCGACCTATCTACATACGCAATCGTGCGCTCCAATGCGACCGCGCCCGCCGCCCCAATGGATAAATAAGCAGGAAAATCGAAGATGTATCCTGCCACCACATCACGAGTCGCGTTCACAATTAATTTGCCAAATGGCAAAAATGGGTCATCATACGCCTTCACAGGTGCTGGCATCCGAATCAGGTTTGGTGAAATTCGCAACAAAACATGACTCTGGTTGGTGGTGATACTCTGCTCTAATTTTTGGATGAATAATTCGCTCATGGTGTAACCTGTTCTTTTAACATGCGCCACAACATCGAAAGTGACCATGTGGTGACATATTGTTTGGCAGTCTCCGATTTTCCGCCAAATCCATAAACCCGTTCTGCGGTTTTGCTGGCAGTATAAACCGCCACCGCCGAGCCTTCATGAACATCGGATGCTTCATCTACATCTGGATTAGCGATAATCGCAATCCCCGCATTGGCGTTGGATGAGACAACAAATGCCCGAATCGCATCGGCAGATAAATCCCGTAATTTTGGGGCGGTGAGTGATAAAGTATTCCGCAACGCATCTGGCGATTCATATTGAACATGCTGAATGAGTACCTTATCATGATTGGAGATTTTGCGGAGGGTATCGCTCACTACAGGCGAAATTCCAGCTTCTATCACCACCAATTTGATAGCATGTTGGGCGCATAAATCAATCAACACCTGCTCAACTTTTTGGTCATTCACCCCATAAATATACCGACCAACCCGCGCCATAATTTTCTCTGCAAAATCGGCAATCATATTATCGGCTTCGGCTTCGGTATCGGCTTTGGCGGTAATCCGCACATCAATTTGTCCGCTATGTGCGGCTAACCCAACAGTTGGGTTGCTGGCTTCTAATAAATCATGCCCTAACATTTCATCTAACATGCTTTCGCCAATGCCTGCGGCTTTGAGGATATGCGCTTTAATAATGCCTAATGGGTAACGCCCACGCAAATAAGGAATCACTTTTTCTTGCATCAGAAATTTCATCTCGCGGGGGACACCGGGTAAGCTAATCACCACCTTGTCGCCCACTTCCACCGCAAATGAGGGCGCTGTGCCGACAGGATTCTCAATAATCACCGCGCCATCTGGCACATAGGCTTGCAAACGATTATTTTCGGTCATCTTAACATTAAAAGTTGCAAACCGCGCCACAATTTGGTCTAATAGGGTCTGATGAAAAATTAAATCACGCCCTGTTGCTTGTGCCACGCCCTGACGGGTCATATCATCTACTGTGGGACCCAACCCACCGCAGGTAATCACCACATCGGCGCGTCCTAATGCAATCGATATAGCAGAGGCAATGCGATTGGTGTTGTCGCCAACCGATGTCATAAAGTAGAGGTTGATACCCAAATCGCGCAAGACTTTGGCAATATAAACCGAATTCGTATCGGTTAACTCGCCAAGCAAAATCTCTGTACCGATGCTAATTATTTCGGCATTGATTATTACATTCATCATCATTCTCTCATGTTTTGTACTAATTCTTAAAAAGGTGGACTTTTTTTTGGCAAAAAAATGAAAACTAGATTATAATCAACGTGTGATAAAAGCAAGCATATCTCTTAAAAATATTTGTGCAGTTTGAACAAGATATGCGACTTTTTAGTACAACAATGTGCATTTAGCCCAAAGACATGGAGGTATATAGTGGCAAGTGTAACCTTCGATCATGTATGGAAACGTTATGGCAACGTTCAAGTCGTTAAAGATTTGAATATTCATATTGAAGATAAAGAATTTCTTGTTTTTGTCGGACCATCGGGTTGCGGAAAATCCACCAGCTTACGTATGTTGGCAGGATTAGAAGAAATCAGCGATGGACAGGTACGTATCGGCGACCGTGTTGTCAATAATATTGCGCCAAAAGACCGTGATGTGGCAATGGTATTTCAAAGCTATGCGCTTTACCCTCACATGACCGTCTATGATAACATGGCATTTGGCTTAAAACTCCGCAAGACTCCAAAATCGGTGATTGACCAACGTGTCAAAGAAGCCGCCGCCAGTTTGGGGTTATCGAATTTGTTAGACCGTCGCCCTCGTCAATTATCGGGTGGTCAACGTCAACGTGTGGCAGTTGGTCGCGCTATCGTGCGTGAACCAGATGTCTTTTTGATGGACGAACCCCTCTCTAACCTCGATGCAAAATTGCGCGTTGAAGCGCGTTCATTCATCAGCAAACTTCACCAACGCCTCGAAACAACCTTCATCTATGTGACCCATGACCAAGTGGAAGCGATGACGATGGGGACACGGATTTGCGTTTTGAGCGCAGGCGAATTGCAACAAATTGATAGTCCATTCAATTTGTACCACAATCCTCGCAATGTTTTTGTTGCGACATTTATCGGAAGCCCTTCCATGAACCTCTTCAAAGCCACATTAGGCAAAGCTGATCATGGCTTGATTGTTGACACTGGCACATTCCAACTCAATGTCCCAGAATCAAAAGCATCGCCATTCATGTCTCATATTGGCAAAGAAGTTATTTTTGGGATTCGTCCAGAAGATATTCATGATATTGACTTCCAACCACCAGGAATTTTGCCATCCCAAACAGAAGGCAACGTGGATGTGATTGAACAAATGGGTAACGAAATGATTATCTACCTTGAAGAAGGTGGCAAAACATTCATCGCCCGCACAGACCCACGGACCCGCGCTCGTATTGGTGGACGCATGGGCTTGGTGTTTAATATGGAAAATATGCACATTTTCGATAAAGACACTGAACTTTCGCTCGCTTACGAACACAAATTGCAAGCCGCGGCTACCCGCTAACACGAACTCATTAGGGGCTTGAATCATCAAGCCCCTATATCCATAACCCAACTATACTTATATGCGCTAGGGCGCGACATATTGTGTACTTACATTTAGTTTGCCAATTAAAAAGAGGCGTTAGTCGCCTCTTTTTAATTGGTTAGTTTAGGTTATAACCGCGATTTATTCTGTACGCGGGAGCATTTTACGGAATTTATAGCCATAGACAATCATGCCTTTTGCGCCTTCGGTGGTCAATTTACGTGTGACCATCTCGACTCTATCACCGATAGCGAGGCTTTCATCACCCAAGTCGGTAATTTGCGCGGTGAGCATGACCCCTTCATCCAACTGAATCATCGCCAAAACATACGGCGATTGTTCGGTGAATGATTCTGGCGCATCTTGAACAGTGGTATAACTATACACTGTACCTGTGCCAGAAAAGGCAAATCGCTCATGGCGGATTTCCGCCTGTGTCATCTCATTCATATTAGGCGACTTTGACGGGTGTCGCTTGGGCGACAGGTTGTTGTACAGTCACAACTTCCATTTCTTGGGTATCGGTCATATTTGTGCGGGCTTGTAAGCTCACTTCGCCACTTTCCACACGAACACCTTCTAAACGATACCGTTGTGCATTCATACGCCAGTGTCTTGAAATTTGCATTTTACATCACTCCACATTTTTGTGATAACTTGAACAAACTAAGGTCATTGTATCGTGAAAAAACTCTCAATTACTCTCAGAGAGTCTCTAAAAGCCTATCAGATAGTCTCTAAAACATGGGTGATAGCCGTTGTAGCAAGCCCACCTAAGTTCTGGATGAGAGCCGATTTCGCATTACTCACTTGGTTCTCATTTGCTTGTCCGCGCAGTTGTAGTGTGGCTTCTACTGCCTGATAAACGCCAGTCGCCCCTGTTGGGTTGCCCCGACTCTTTAATCCACCAAATGTACAAATGGGCAATTCACCTGTGAGACCAATTTTATCGGTCAACCGATACCCTGCCCCACGGTCTGCATAACCAAGCGCTTCTAACGACAGGGTTGTGAGGATGGTGAAGGCATCATGCAATTCCAAAAAGTCTATTTCTTCACGAGTTTTACCTGCTTGGAGCAAGGCTTTTTGTGCAGAGAGCGCGACTGCTTTTAGGTATAAGGGGTCTTTGCGGTCATGCACCGCGAGGGTATCGGTTGAAACACCACTCCCCCCAATTTTAATCGGTTGCGATACTCTATCCATCGCCCATTCAAGTGGCGCAAGGATAACTGCCGCCGCACCATCGGCATCTGGCGCACCATCAAACAAATTTACAGGGTCAGAGACAAATGGCGCTTTCGCAAATGCCCCAGCTTTGATGATATTGCGATACATCGCCAATGGGTTACGTTTGCCATTGGCATGGGCATTGATGCTAAATCCTTCAAATGCGGAGAGGTCTACCCCATATTCATACATATAACGGCGCATAATCATCGCGGCGAGCGCGGGCAAGGTTGCACCGTGAATAGATTCAAAATCGGCATCAAGGCTCACATTCCGCCCCTCTACACGAGAACTACCGATGGCATCTGATGATTTTTCTGCACCGACCACCATCGCAAAATTCACCGCACCACTGGCAACTGCCAAATAACCTGTGCGGAGTGCCGCCCCACCAGAAGCATCGCCCGCTTCTATAGCATAGGCTTCGATATTGCCCAAACCTGCATAATCTGCCACAAGCGCACCCAAGTGCGATTGACTGCTAAATGTTGTCCCATACGAATTACCCAAATACAACGCATCTACAGCATCTAAATGAGCATCTGCGAGCGCCAACTGAACAGCTTCTGCGCCCAACATCCGCACACTTTTATCCCAATGTTCTCCCACAGGGGTCATCCCAACCCCGATAATGGCTACTGGTCTCATATTTTTATCCTTTTAATCTTTCAACTTGTCACGGAAACGGCAATAGGTAGCATAATCAATCACAGTACGGCGATTGATATAATCACGGGTACGTGGCGCACGATTTTGCACCAACCCGATTTTATCGGTCACGAGGATGTCGAAAGCATCAGACCCTGCCCCACTGCCATAACTGACCATCAAAATGCGGTCTCCCGCTTTGGCTTGGTCTAAGATGGCGGTCAAGCCGACCATGCACGAGCCTGAATAGACATTGCCGATATGGTCTGCAAGCAAGCCTGTGCTGTATTGTGCATCAGTAAAGCCCAACATTTGCGCCGCCCGCATAGGGAATTTCACATTGGGTTGATGAAACACGGCATACGTATAATCAGATGCTTTAGTCCCCATCATTTCCATAAGTGCCGATGCCGCGCTGGTCACATGATGAAAATAAGCAGGTTCGCCTGTGAATCTATCGCCATGTGAGGGGTATGTCTGACCAGAACGTCGCCAAAAATCGGGCGTATCGGTCACAAAGCTATAACTTCCCTGATACACCGCGCACGATTCTTCGGCGGGACCAATTAAGAATGCCGCCCCCCCCGATGCCGCCGTATATTCCAACGCATCACCCGGTCGACCCTGTGCGGTATCCATGCCGATGCTCAGGGTATATGCCCCCATACCACTCCCGACAATGCCGATAGAGGCTTGAACGGCTTCTGTGCCTGCTTTACACGCAAATTCCCAATCTGCCGCTTGAATGTTGGGGGATGTGCCGATACTTTCGGCGACAATTGTGCTGGTTGGTTTTACGGCATACGGATGGCTTTCGCTACCCACCCAAACCGCACGAATCAACTGCGGGTCAATGCCCGCCCGCAAAACGGCATTCCGCGCCGCTTCGATAGACATCGTGGTGACATCTTCATCAATCCCCGCCACCGCTTTTTCTTTGACAGGGCTACCACCCAGCCCATTCGTCCAAATGCGTGCGACTTCTGTCCCCGGTAAGCGATAGCGGGGGACATACGCCCCATAACCAACAATCCCAACCTGACGAGTAGGTTTCATCAACAAAGAGCTACTCTGTTGATAGTTATATGTGCCATTTGAATTTGCCATACAATTACGACGCCTGGTCTTTTGG
>CALDGT010000544.1 GCA_937942935.1 uncultured Chloroflexota bacterium
CAGGGTATTATCAGAACTAGCCGATAAAATTCGCCCATTAGCTAATTCAATAGCCTGAAACACTCCCTCTGTATGCCCAACAAATGTGGTAATAAGATGACCTTCTATACTCCATAGACGCATCACATCCTCATCGCGTCCCCACGATAAAATATGACCTGTCTGCAATTCAAGCACCCCAAGAATCTTATTCTCATGCCCCACAAATTCGACCAAACCCTCATCTTTCGTATCAGAAATCGTGATTTGATTATTATCATTCCATGATAAAATGCGCCCATCTTTTAATTCAATCGCACCTAAAGTTGAAAAACCATGATTCCATAGGGATGTAAACCAATCATTTTCGATAGCCCACAACCGCATGGTTTCATCAGCACTCCATGATATCAGCCGACTATCGGCTAATACGATAACACCCTGAACCTCTTCTGTATGTCCAGATAGTGTCATTAATGTGGTTGCCGAAAAAGAATCCCAAATTCGCACAGTATGGTCATCACTCCAAGAGGCAATCCGACCATCGGCTAATTCAACTGCGCCAACAACATCACGGGTATGCCCTTGAAAAGTGCGTATCAATTGCCCGTTTCGATTCCAGCGACGTAGGGTATCATCAAATCCCCACGATAAAATATCACCATTACGCAGTTCTATCGCCCCCCATACAATATCGGTATGACCCGAAAATGTAGCAATTGAGGTTAAAAAGTCATCCGTTACATCCCACAAGCGCAATGTCTTATCAAAACTCTCAGTTAACAGGGTACCATCACTCAACTGCGACACACCGCCAATCGTATCGAGGTGTGCAATTAAACCATCCAAGGCGTTGCCAGCACTGTCCCATAATATCAATCTATTATCACTACCCCATGTGATAATTCTGCCATTATTCAATTCAAGTGCGCCACGTACATCATTCAAATGCCCTGTAAAAATTGTGATGAGTGTGCCATTTTCATCCCAAAGATGCAACGTGTCATCATCAGACCACGATAGGATATTGCCATTGCTCAATTCCAAAACCCCATTTATCCAATCTGTATGTCCTAGCATCGTAATGGATTGACCTGTTTTATCCCAAAGTCGTAAAGTGTTATCTGGACTCCACGATAAAATTCGTCTATCAGATAATTCAATCGCATCCGATACACCCTCAGTATGTCCTATCAGTGTCGTGATAAGGTTGCCTGTTGTATCCCATACGCGCAAGGTTTTATCGGCACTCCAAGATAAAATTCGTCCATTTTGTAAGGAAATAGCACCCCAGACAGAATCCAGATGTCCACGAAAGGGTGTTATCAACACGCCCTGCTTATCCCATAACCGCATCGTACCTTCATATCCCCAAGATAGAAGATTGCCATTATCCATTTCTAAAATACCGTGTATCCACTCGGTATGTCCATTAAATAATGCTTGTGTCTGCAAATGTGGCATGGTTTGATATAAGATTTGATAGGCTCGCGCAGTATAGGCATGATTCAAACCGCGTATTGCGACTAAAGCACTTAATTCTCCATTTGCGACCGATTGATTCAATAAATCAACGGATTCACCAGCTAATCTTAATGATTCAATCCGCCCTTCGCCTTCCGCCACTTGTTGCGCCACAGTGGTTAATTGCAAATTCGCCTCAGTCACTTGGGCATTCGCCTCATCTGCACGTCCTTGAGCGATAATCACCTGTTGTCCCACTTCGGTTAGCGTCGGTGGCACGGCGGATAGTTGCAAATTCGCCTCAGTCACTTGGGCATTCGCCTCATCTGCACGTCCTTGGGCGATAATCACCTGTTGTCCCACTTCGGTTAGCGTCGGTGGCACGGCGGATAGTTGCAAATTCGCTTCTAATACCCGCGATTCGGCTTGGGTGGCAGTGTTGGTCGCATTGATGCCGATGAGCGTGGCTACGATGGCGAATATCATACCAATAACTGCCAAAACACCTGCAATTGCACCCACTCGCAACCGCAAATTGCGCCGATTTTCGCTCACCCGACTTTTGGCGATATACACCCGTTGGTCATCTGTCGGCGCGGGGATTTTGGCGGGGTTGCCCCGTGTTTGGCGGTCTTTTGCATCGGCATCATACCCCGTTAGCCATGTTTCGGCTTGTGTCAATTCATCCCCAAACAGCAAATAACTGTCATTTTCTGCGTTCCGTTCCCAATCCAACGCACGGCGCACCATGCGCGTATGAAAATTCACATGCTCAAGGTCGGTTTGCAAGGCAGTATGCAAATCTTCAAAATAGGCATCGAATTGGTCATCATCAGGGAAATTCACACGCTGAAATTTGTCTATGATGTACCAATTGTCATCAAACAATTTCATCGGGTTTCTATCGCCGAGTAGCGTGTTCACATACGCATCACTGGCGAGCCTATCTAACATGGCACGGGATGATGTGCCTTTATCCACCGTCTGATGTGCCAGCAGGATGATACGTTTATTCAATTTGCGTGCATATTCAATTTCCAGATGGCATACAGGCGATGCGAGCGAATGGCTACTCATCACCAACACAAAATTGCGCGTATTTTCGATGCCCCGCTTAATTTCTTCCCACCAATCCGCCGTAAAACGGATGCCCTCAAGGTCAATCCACACCTCATAATTGCGATTATGGAACGTCTTGAATAAATATCGCGCAAAATCTATATTGGCACGCGAATACGAAATGAATACGTCACTCATGATAACCCTCACTGGTCATATTTTTTGGATAGTATAACCAACGGGGGTTATCGGTACAAAATTTATCCGTCCAGCGTCATCAGATACGCGACAATATCGGCAACTTCTTGTGCAGTGAGTTTTTGCTCATAGGTGGTGGGCATCACCCCCGCTTTTCCGCGCGTGGGGATATACGCATTAGGATACAAAATCGCGCCTGTCAGATATTCCTGTGCAGTGAGGGGTGGTCGCATATATTCGGCGCGTAAGGCGATTGACTTGAGTGAAGGTCCGACGATGGTCTCTTCATCGGTCACGCTATGGCAAATGGCACATTCAGCAAACCCATGAAATAATAATTCGCCTCGCAGGGTATCACCTACCTCATCCCGAACATAAACGGCGGTTGGGGTGGGTGTGACACGCGGGTCTGGGGTTGGCGTGCCAAATACTTGGTATCCCCATAATACTCGTTTTGCTTCATCTGTCTGAACAACGCATAATGCTGTGGCGGTCATATCGAATGGCGAAATTTGTGGCGCATCACCACTCACAATCACCACCGCAGGCGACCCACCACAAGCGGTCAAAAATCCGGCTAACAATACACCTATTATCACTAAAATACCAATTCTCATGCTAAACGTATCCCTCTCGTATCATTTTTTTATTGATTATATCCGCATTTACAGATATTTTCTTATGACCATCATCATCTGTTTATGGGATAAGCATCATCTTAAAACGGTGGCATACAATCTTCTGGGCGCAATTCGGCAAGGCTTTCGCATACGCGATGCGCTTCGCCGACATTGGTCGGGCTTCCCAACCCAATCACCCAAAATCCACCCGCCAGCGCCCCTTGCACCCCTGCCTGTGCATCTTCAAAAACAACACAATCTCGCGGGGATATGCCTAATCTGCCCGCCACCCACAAAAATATATCGGGCGCAGGTTTATGATTCACCACCGTGTCACCATCCCCCACTGCCGAAAAATAATCTAAAATACCCAATCGCAAACAGACATCGCGGGCGCGTTTGGATGATGACGCGAGTCCAAGTGGGATGCCTTGTGCGCGGGCTTGCGATAAAAATTCGCCGACCCCCGCTATCAAGTCCGCAGGGGTGAGCCGATTCACCTGTTCCAGATAATATTCATCTTTGAGTGTCATCAAATAATATTGATGACTTTCGCTGGCGGGTTTGCCATCTAGCAAAAGTTCTAAACATTTGTGGCGTGGCAACCCGCGAAAGCGGTTTTCAAATTCGGGTTTGAATGGCACTCCTTCTAATGTCGCAATTTTGCGCCACGCGATGAATTGCAACGCATTGGTGTCGGTGAGTACCCCGTCTAAATCAAAAATGAAGCCAATTGGCATTTTTGCTCCTTAGTCATAAAATTTGGAATATGTGCCTTGACAACATCAAGCACTCTGCTATAATCATAGCATAAGTTGAGTGGAGGTGTGGTGTAGCGGTTTAACATGCCACCCTGTCAAGGTGGAGACCGCGGGTTCGAATCCCGTCACTTCCGATCGAAATATATAATAGTAATACAAAAAAGAGGCGATTTAGCCTCTTTTTTGTTCAATAAAATCATCTAAAAATGTGTTTATTGTATCATCCTCTGATAACCGAATCCAATAATTCTCACATAAACAAATCGCTACCACCGTTTGACGATATACCAGCACTTTATCCACTAAATGTTGCAATAATTGACGTTGGGCGGTTACGCCATCTTCTTTAGAAGCCAATCTTTTCCAATAAATATGAAATTGATGTAGTAAATCATGTGCATTGACGGCTTCACTCTCATGAATATGTCGGCGTGCCTCAAATTGTTGTTTCATATAAACACGCTGGTTCAGGTATTCGGCTTCGGATGGAAGTAGTCCATTTTCCCAACTAATATCAACCCGCCTCATAATTTTCTGCATATCAACCATACGCTTTTGGGCATAATCACTATCCAAGCGTGCTTGTAAAACCGATTGAACATGGTCATAATCGGCTGGCGGGATGTGCAAATTAAATAGTGCAGTCAAGACTTGTTCATCTATAATAGTATCATTGACGCGACTTTGCCCACACTTCTGATACCCCCTATCCAATGCCATACACCGATAGTAGGCTTTTCCTGTGCCACTAAGCCAACCAACACGCATCTTCCCATAATTTTCGTCATTTAATTCGTCAGGTTTTGTCATTAGACATCCGACACAAAACACCCTGTCATTCAATAAATAGGTGCGAAAATATTCATCTTTACTCTTGCGCTGACTTGCGTGGCGAACTTGTAGGCATTTTTCAAATAATTCATCAGAAATAAAACCTTCATGTTTGCCCTCAAACCATTCCTCACGATGACGTGTAGACTGTTTACCCTTATTGAATGGCTCATTATAACGAGTATCAGCATGACCAATACGCCCTGTATAAACACGATTTTGAAGCATCTCACGCACAAATTCTTTATCTATCGGTTTGCGACCCTCACGGAGTTGCTGAATGACGGATTGTTGATTCATCCAATCGGCGATTTGTCTATCACTATATAACCCAGTCGCATATTGCTCAAACGCGCCTAAGATAATCGGTGAAAAAATTGGATTGATATATAAGCCAGATGGTCTGGTTGGGGTTGCTTTGGCATGTGTGATGAAATCATATCCCAATGGGGCAACACTTCCATTAAATTCGCCACGCATCGCCCGCGCACGTTTGGCACGTTTTGTATCGGTACTCAAATTTTTGGAATAAAATGCGGCAAATACAGCTAATAATTGTTCCATCATCATCGCATGAGGTGACCCATCATCATCTTCGCTAAACCCTTCAACACAATAAAGACGAATCCCATATTCATACCGCAACAAGGCTTTTATCATCATAATATGGTCATGATTACGCGCCAATCTATCAAATTTCCAAAACATCACTGCATCAAATTTGCCTTGTGACGCATCCGCACATAATTGTATAAATCCATCACGGTCTAAGCTCCAACCAGATTTGGCGCTATCTTTATAAACCGCCACCACCAATCCACCACGCGCATCAATCGACTGCCGACACATTATTTCTTGTGCCTCTAAGCTCATATCATATTGCATATCTGTTGAATGTCGGACATAAATCGCAAAACGGGGTACAGTATTCATGAGGGGTATCCTTTCCCTAAAAATTCGGATATGACAATTGCCCACCTAACATGGGCTTGTTACAATGGGTATCAAAATATGAACTAGGTGATTATTTGTATTTTTTACATACAATTATTGTACATAAATAATTCAAAAATAGCAATAGGGACACACTATGAACCTATGGAAATTATTATACGACCAACAAGAGGCGCACGGCACATTACCCAATCGGCTATCGGTTGCTATCGGCGAAAAAATTCGGAGTGCGCGAGAAAGTGCCAAACTGAGCCAAGAAGATGTCGCCAGCGCCATTTATCGGCACCGCCCTGCCCTATCGGAAATGGAACGCGGGAAGATGTACCCCGATATTGAGACACTGATTTATTTGGCGCATGTGTTGGGCAAGCCGTTGTTGTATTTCATCCCCGACTTTGCCTATCCGCCCGCACAATCCGCGAATGAACTGGGTGACGATGAACAGGCTATATTATTGCAAATTAGCAAATTAGATGAGCGGGGCAAAAAGTTGGCATTAGAATTGGTCAAGACACTGGTGGGGTTTGGCGATGGATAAACTATTTATATCTGACGAAGCCAATTTTCTTTGTTTATCTATTCCTCGTTCATAGCGCGGATAATTTCTCGGCGGTCATCATCACTTAATTCATCGTGTATTTCTTTCATCACAGCTAAAAATTTATCACCATCCATCGTCCCATATATAATAGAGGTGGGTGGAACATCTTTCAAAATATTTCGGATTTGCGATAACGCCCATTCTTCATCTAATGGACTAGCGGTTACTTGACGTTGCTTTTTTGTATTGACGATATAATACTCAAGCTGGTCTAAATCTTCATTGGGCAAGGTATTGATTACCCCTAAAATGTCTTGTAATGTCATCATTTTACAAACCTCGCTACTCTTTATTTTGATTATAACACGACTTGATAGGATG
>CALDGT010000545.1 GCA_937942935.1 uncultured Chloroflexota bacterium
CGGCTTTGTGAACTCCTATCCCGATGCCGATAACACCGTCCGCAGGCAAATTTCGCAAGTGAAATATATTTGCCAAGATGCCGATTGCGCCGATAGCATCAAAACAGGGTATGGCTTTAGCATTGCGGTGTATTTGGCATATCTGCGGATTCCCCCTAGCGCCATCTCGCAAGTCATCACATCCGATGCGGGCAGGTTATGGGTCACGGGGGAACGGCGGATTTGGGTAGATGAAAATGGGTTATGGATGCCCAATTATTTTGGTGCGCCCGCCACCGAATTTTCCAGCGCGTTTGCGGTTGTATCGGCAGTGGATGTGGTCGAAGGACGGATAGACCCCGCCATTTTTGCTGATAAAGCCGTGTTGGTCGGGGTGATGAACAGCACAGGCATCACCGATTTATATAATGTCCCCACCAGCATAGACGGCTCACGCATGGCAGGGGTCGAAATTCATGCCAACGCGGTTGAATCGTTGCTCCGCAATATTTCATTTTATGAGCAAGACGACCTGAGCCAAATCATAACCATCTTCTTGGTCGCCGTCATTTCGGGCATGATTTATGCCCAATTGCGCTGGTGGTGGATGCTGATTGTGGGTGCGGTGTTGTTGGTGATATTGATGGCTGTCCTCATTTTGCGGTTTGATTCGAGTTTTGAGCTGGCGAATTTATTTTTTGCGGCGGTGGCGGTGGTCTTGCCCGTCTTTGGCAATCAGATGATGGATATTGTCACAGAGACCATGCGTCGGCAACGCGCAGAAGCCCAATTGCGTGCCGAAAAAGAAATTTCGGCGTTGCGCCTGCAAATTATCGAAGAAAAAGACCGCCAAAATGCCACCCTCGCCGAATTGAGTATGCTCAAAACGCGCATGATACGCATGGCGAGTCATGACCTCAAAAATCCGTTGGGAATCGTCATCACCTATGGCTCGCTCATCATCGAAGATATTCAAGCAGACCCCACCGTCATGCGCGATGACCATTCACGCTTCATCGAAAGCATGGTCAAAAGCGCCCACGATATGCTCACCATCATCGAAGAAATTTTGAATTTGGAGCAATTGCGGTCTGGGAGCATCAAAAAAGACCCGCTTGCGCTTGGGTATGTGGTGAAAGAGGTGGTCGCACACAATAAAATCGAATCCGCAGAAAAACAACAAACCATCACCGTTAGCGTCCCAGACGAATCGCCGTTGATTTTAGGCGATTATCGGCAGATGTTTCAGGCGATTACCAATTTGGTCGGGAATGCGGTAAAATATACGCCAGATAACGGCAAAATTGATGTGCGCCTAACCGTACACGATGCTATCATACGGCTAGAAGTCGAAGATAACGGCTATGGCATATCCGAAGAAGGGCAACAAAATTTGTTCAAAGAGTTTTATCGGGTACGGAGCAATAAAACCGCCCACATTCAAGGGACGGGTTTGGGACTTAGCCTTGTGAAAGCCGTCATAGAAGCGCACAATGGCAAAATTTGGGTCAAGAGTAAAGAGGGTGTCGGTAGCACCTTTTATGTCGAGATACCAAAATTTGAAGGGACACTAGACGATGAATAAATGGGTTATTTTGGCGGGGGTTATTTGCCTCATTATCGCCATCAGCCAAGCCCAAACCGATTATGCCGCCTTGTTGCGCGTGGATAATGCGGGTGTGCAAATTTTACGCGCCAATACCCAAGAATGGATACCCCTCCCCGTTGGTGCAGAAGCCCCGTTTGGTGTCGGCGATACCATCCGCACCGATTTTTTTGGTCGGGCATGGATAACCTTTTTGGATGGCGCAACCGTGTTTGTGTTGCCCACCACCGACCTAAGCCTATCTCAATTTGAGGCGGATGGTGAGGGAATCGCCAAAGTGAGCATGAGCCAGCAAGGGCGTGTGATTTATGAAGTGACTAATCCCGATCTTTTCACCGAGTTTCGGGTGGTTTCGCCACACTTGCACGTCATTTCACCCGCCGAACATTTCGCCGTTCAAGTGACCGAATCGGCTTCATCGGTGGTGGTGGCAAGCGGGGAAGCGGTTGTGACCGATGAAACCGAAAATACGCGCACCCAAGTGCGGGTCGGGGAGAGTGTTGGCGTGCGGGGTATAGATGATAATTTATCTGCGCCCATCCGCCTCGATTATCCCACCACATTCTCACAACTCGATGGCAAGCTAGAGGGATGCGTGGGCGTGGTGCAGGCACAAAACCGCCCCAATTTGAATGTGCGCGTGGGACCCAACGAAAATTATGATGTCATCGGCACCATCCAAACGGGGTCGCCCGTCTTTTTGATGGGGGTTTCGCCCAATGGGGAACGGTATCGGGTGGTATATGAGAGCAATTTCGGGTGGATTTTGGCATTAGAAGTGCGAAATACGTGTGACAACTTGCCCGTGTATGGTTATAATACCCTAGAACGGCAATATGGGGTGATTGCCCCTAGCGATGATGAATTGCGCCTGCTCATCCCATTTTTTGGGCGTCCAGAAGAGGATGATTGGTTTTATTACGGGTGCGAAGAAGATTGTTAATCAGGATGTGGTGGGACATACGGGCGCACGCGCCCTAGTCCCACCCTACCAGCGCATTGACCTTTGAGGGGAAATTGTTATCCCGTCAAATTTGGTGAAATTGTAAATTCGGTGGTATCGTAGGGTGGCACTAGCATAGCGTATGTGCCACCGCAAAATATCATAACATATCGAAACGGTGGGACATACGGGCGCACGCGCCCTAGTCCCACCCTACAAGGTAATTGGCTTGTAGGGGAGGACTAGCGAAGCGTATGTCCTCCCGAAAATTGGGGTAAAAATAAATTGGCATAATCTTAAAACGGAGGCGTTGATATGAGCTTATTGGTGGTCGAAGATGCACATGCTTATTATGGCAAAATTCATGCCCTCAAAGGGGTATCGCTCACAGTAGAAGAAGGCGAAGTGGTTACGCTCATCGGCGGGAACGGCGCAGGCAAAACCACCACCCTCAACACCATTTGTAATATCTTGCCAACCGCCAAAGGGCGCATTATCTTTAAGGGGGAAGACATCACCAACACCCCCGCGCATAAAATTGTGCAAATGGGCATTGTGCAATCGCCAGAAGGACGCAAAATTTTTAAGCGCATGACCGTCTTAGAAAATTTGCAATTGGGCGCATTTCAACGCACCAACGCCGCCGAAATTGCCAAAGACCTTGACTATGTATTTGAGCGATTCCCACGCCTCAAAGAACGCGAAAAACAACACGGTGGCACCCTAAGCGGTGGCGAACAACAAATGTTGGCGATGGGTCGGGCATTGATGGCGCGTCCCAAATTATTGTTATTAGATGAACCGTCTATGGGGCTTGCGCCGTTGTTGGTACAAGCGATTTTTGATGTGATTGTGTATTTGAACCGCGAAAATCATACGACGATTTTGCTGGTCGAACAAAATGCGCGGATGGCGTTACAGGTGGCGCATCGGGGGTATGTGTTGCAATCGGGATACATCACCCATAGCGATAACGCCCAAAAATTGGCGCACGACCCAAGCATCATCGAAGCCTATTTGGGTGGGCATTAATCTCATTTGAGGGCGCGATGACCTTACATTATGTCCTTGTTGGGCATTTCGCAAAAGATATTTTGCCTGATGGTGGTTATACGGTTGGCGGGACCGTCTTTTATAGTGGCATACAAGCGCATCGGCTTGGCAATCGTGTCACCATCATCAGCAGTAAAGCCGATGATTTGGCGCTCTCATCATTGCCCACAGACATCACTTGTCATATTTTGGCATCGCCAACCTCGACCACATTTGAAAATATTTACGATGCACACGGCAACCGTGTTCAATATGTACATGACCGCGCCACTCCCCTCTTGCCCCAAAATGCGCCTCCCCTCTCCATCCAACCCGACATCCTGCACCTTTGCCCCATCATAGATGAGGTCAGCCCAGATTATGCCTCTGCCTATCCCAACAGCAAGGTGTGCATCACCCCGCAAGGATGGTTACGCGCCATCGATGAGCAGAAACGGGTATTCCCAAAAGCGTGGGATTTTTCTGAGCAAGTCTTGAGGGGCAGTTATGCGCTGGTCTTTAGCGAAGAAGATATGGGGCATGATGAAGCAAAAGTGATGTATTATGCCCAACAGTGTCGGTTCACGGTGTGTACGCGAGGCGCGAAACCCGCTTCATTATATATTGCGGGGATTCGGCACGATATAGATGCCATCCCCACCCGCATGATAGACCCAACAGGCGCGGGTGATATTTTTGCCAGCGCCTTTTTTACCCACCTCGTCCAAACAGATAACCCACAAGAGGCGGTGACGGTTGGGCATATCGCCGCCTCTGCCTCGATTCAGGCGCGTGGCGATGCGGGCATTTTGACGCATGACCAAATCGCGCTCATCGCGGGATGGTCGCGGTGAATGTCGTCCCCATGCCCGCCACACTAGCCACCTCTATCGTGCCATGATGGGCTGTCACCGCATTTTTGACCAAACTTAACCCCAATCCCATGCCCCCAATTTCATCGAAATTAGTGCCTCTAAAAAAGGGGTCATAAATATGGTCTATTTCGGTTTGCAAAATGCCGATGCCACTATCCATCACCACAATCGAAAAATGCGTATCGGTATAACTGGCGCTGACGGCGACTGTTTGCGATGGCGACGAAAATTTTATCGCATTCGATAACAGGTTGTTGATGATGTGGTCTATGAGCGATTCATCCGCCATCACAGACGGAAAATCGGGTTGAATTTTGACCACAATCGGGTGTGTTTCGGTCTCTTGATAGCGTGTCACAATTTTTTTGATGAGCGCGGGCAAATCACACGGGGTCATGACGAGTGGTTGCTCAAAATCACCTTTCAAAATGCGCCCCATATCATCTACCATCTTGGTGAGGTGGTCTACTTCATCGTTGATATGAATCAGTTTTTCCAGTCGGCGCTCTTCATCCATCCTATCGCTATACCGTTCTAACAAATTGGTCGAGGAGCGAATGATGCTGAGGGGTGTGCGAAATTCATGCGAAATGCGCGTCATCATGCGCGTCTTTATCTGGTTCAATTCTTCTTGTTGTTGCAATTGTAGGCGCAATTCTTCGGCTTCGAGGCGGGCTTTTTCGGTTTCGATTCTGGAAGTCGCATCTAACCCGACACACTGAATCTCAGAGACCACGCCCAAATTATCTAAGATGGCGGTGAATTCCCAATCAGTCCATATCATGACCCCATCGGCGCGGGTTTTGCGGAGTGTCACCGAGATAGGTCTCCCCGGAATTTTATAACACGTCATGACCGCATCGAGTGTTTTTTGGTGGTCTTCTGAATAAATGCTGTCCATCGAACTTTTGCCCATGATGCCTGTTTGGGTGTATCCAAATTGCTCCAAAAAGCGCGAGTTGGCATAAGTATAATTGCCATCGGTATCGGTACGGATGACATAGGCGCTTTGTGATTCGAGGAGCGATTGCAAGCGGTTTTGTCGCCTGACCAAATCGAGTTCATATTGTTTGCGCTCGGTGATATTGCGATTCATGATGACCAAGCCATCTGCCACCTTCACCACCTGATGATAATACCACCCCGCCCCCACCTTGCCTTCTGGGATATAATATTCTTGCTCTAGTTTTTCGCCCGACAGATAAACCTCTTTATATTGGTCAAAAAAGCCACCTGTTTTGTTGACAGGGAATAAGTCGCATATCAACCCATTGAGCAATTGCTCGCGGGTCATGCTCAATTGACTGCACGCCGCCTCATTCACCTCGATGATACGAAAATCCATCAGGTGATGAGGGTTATCCCCATCAAACACCACTTTTAGCAAATAATAGCCATCGTCGCTGGCTTCGATGGTTGTCCGCAAATAGGCTTCGCTTAAGGCAATTTGTTTATAAAAGTGAGAAATCGCATTTTCACGATACAAGCGCACCAAAATAAAGATGCCATACGAGACGAGGCTAAAAAACAACACATGCCCAATGAAATCCATTGATAGGCGCGAGGGGATGATGAACGCATAGCCCATCATACATACCAAATTGGCGACCATGAACCTTATCCACGCCCGCCACGAGATATAATAACTGACCCACGCCACCACAAACACCAAATAATATAAAATCCGCATCCCACCATGCCCAAGATAAACCGCCTCTGCGCTCACAATGAGCATGATGGCGATATACAACGTGTGCATGACCCATTTCCACATCCCGCGCCATGTGAGGGTATAACCAAGCACCGAAAACAACCAAAAGGCGCTTAATGCCCAATAGCGATAGGGATGATTGCTACTCGACACCTCAAATAAAGAGATGGGGATGCTCATGATGATGGACAAAAAGCCTAATGCGATGAGGCTAATTTTTAGGGTGCGAATTTTAAGAAATTCTTGTGCAGAAATGTTGGGGTAAAATTCAGCCGTTGGGGTGATAAGCGCACGTAATATCGGTTTAAGGTCTCGCCAAATGGTTCTCAAAATTGAAGGATTACGTTGCGCTTGCATAATTATTTTATCTATCTATGTATGGTCGAAATATATCTTGTCATTGGTTATAGCGTAGCACAACTTATCCTAAAAAACGATAAAGACTAGCCACCTATCCTTGATTTTTTGTAAAAAGTTTATGAAGACGTTTTTAGATGACTGTGTGGTGGCTCAATGCACCCCATATACAGCAACTTAAGAAATCAACCTCACCTCTAAATCCCCTCTCCCAAACGGAGAGGGGATTTTTCCTCGCAAAATAACGGTTTTCTCCCCCTCTCCAAATTGGAGAGGGGGCAGG
>CALDGT010000546.1 GCA_937942935.1 uncultured Chloroflexota bacterium
CGCGCGGATTTTATATTTATTTCCGCCCGATTCAATGCCTATCATCAATTCGGCGGTGCTATCTGCCACATCTGGACGCGCTATCACCTCATTAATGACAGGTTGTGGGATATTGACAATCGGTTGTAATGGATTGACCCCCGCGCCTAACAAGGCTAAGTCGCCGATATTTTCATTTTGCTCCCATTCATCCACAAACCCTGTGAATCCATAATTGGATTGACTGATATAAACCAACATCATGCCACCAATGACCAATAAAATGCTGGTCGAAAGGATACGTTTGGGGCGTTGAGTTAGGTTTAGCCCCGCCAGCCAACTGGTCAAATTCCATCCGCGTTGATTTGTCTTTTCCATCACCCAATTTAAGATATAAAGCAGGGGGGCAATCAATAAAACTGCCGCGAATATCATCGAATAGGTCAGCACATTCGAGAGGATGAGCGCCAATTCCAAACTACCTGAATAGGTGAGGCGAATGATGATGCCGATGCCAATAATTGCCACCGCCAAGAAGATGCGCCGTTTATAAATTGGGATGCGTCCCACTTCTGCACGGATTTGTATCATGGCTTCGGTGGGGTCAATTTGAATGGCTTCTTTGCTGGCAAAATAACTGGCTAATATGGGGAATAAAATGCCCGTTATGAATGCCAAGAATGGCAAAAGTGGGTTCACTGTGAATGTCGCTTTGGATTGTAACGGCGATGAACTGATGAGTTCTCTGGGGAGAATATCAGAATGACCTGTCGCGCCCAACATCAGATACCCGCCGATAATCCCCAAAATTGACCCAACAACACCCATAACTGCGGCTTCTATCATAAACATGCGCCGTATGAGACGCTTTTCAAGTCCTAATGCGCGTAAAATGCCAATTTCGCTACGGCGTTGTGCCACTGAAACTGCGATGGTGTTATAAATCAGAAAAGACCCTGTAAACAGCATCGTAAAGGTGATGATGGTCATGAGCATATTCAAGATTTGGGTGGTATCTCTGGCATTGCTCAAATGTGAGGCGGGTGTGGTCACTTGAACATCTGCAAATTGTGCTTGGATTTGTTGTGTAATTTGTTCGGATGACATGCCCGTATTCAAAACAAGATGGATGGTATCTATGGCAGATTTATCCGCGAGGCGCATGGCATCTGCTTGGGTCATAATGATAATATCACCACTATTGAGGCGTGCGATACCGCCCACATCTGCCAAAATGCCGACCACCCGTAACGAATTCATCCCTCCTGTGCTGACCAAATTGAGTTCGTCATTTAGACTTATCCCTTTATCATCGGCATAACGTTGTGTGATGAGGGCTTCTCCATCTGTGCTGATAAAATTACCTTGTGCGACCTCATACGTCCGCACATCGCGGTCTATTGTGGGGTCTATTCCCCAAAAAGCGAGTAGCTCGTTTTGCCCCAAGAGCAACCCACCACCATTCACTGATGGCACAGCCATATTGATGCCATCTATGGTGCGTATTGTGGCTAGGTCGGTTGATGAGAATCCATTTTTTATGGTGAGTTCAAGCGATGCCCGCCCCGCAATATCATCGGCTGTCATATCCAACGAAGTTACCATCGTATTAGCGAGGGTTGGTCCAAAAATGAAGATGGTGATGCCAATGAAAATGCCCATCAGCGAAAGGAGTGTGCGTAACCACTGATTGCGTAAGTGCCTGATTCCTAACAAGCGTGCCAGTTGAAACATGATAATTCCCTCATGATAAAGTGGGCGATTGTGTGCTGAGTGGGCTTAGTTCTTCGATGATTTGACCATCGCTGAGGGTGATGATTTTATCGGCATAAGCGGCGGCTTTGGGGTCATGTGTGACCATGACAATCGTGCGGTTTTGATTGCTGGCTAATTCACGCATGAGGAGCAAAATATCTTCGCCTGTTTTACTATCTAAATTCCCTGTCGGCTCATCTGCCAAGAGTAATGGTGCTTGGTTGATGAGGGCGCGAGCGATTGCCACCCGTTGCTGTTGCCCACCAGAGAGTTCATCTGGTCGGTGATGCTGGCGCGACTTGAGGTCTACAATTTCTAACATCGCTTCGGCTTGTGAGCGAACATCGCGCAATTTTTTTCTGCCAATGAGGAGTGGTAGCGCCACATTTTCGAGTGCGGTCATGGTCGGCAATAAATTAAACGATTGGAAGATGAACCCAACATGCTCCCGCCGAAATAACGTAAGTTGATTATCATTCATGTGATGAATATCTTTTCCGAATAACGATACCTCGCCAGTGGTGGGGTTGGTTAAGCCTGCAATCACATGCAATAATGTACTTTTGCCACTGCCAGATGCGCCCATAATGGCGATAAATTCCCCCCCACTGATGGTTAGGGTGATATTCGATAGGGCAGGGATACTTGTTTTGCCTTGTAGATAGGTTTTTGAAACAGACTTGAGTGTGATGACCTTGGTGTGCATGATGTTTTCCTCTATGACTTAAAATATAATTCTTTGATGCGAACTTCACATTGGCGCAACCAGCGAATGTCGGCTTCGGCATGGAAAATCGCCACATCGAGTAACGCCATTTTGATGACCTTTTCGCGTTCTATACGATGTTTATCATCTGTGGTGGTAGATTTGGTCAGTGCCACTTTTGCCTCTTGTTCGATATGAAATTTGCGATTCGTAAGCACCATCATCTGTGCCATATATGCACTGTACTGGGCTTGAATTAGGGTGAGAATTGGTTCGGCATCAGATGAACCCATGAATACCAATTTGATGAATAATTCATCGCGTAATGAACGTGGCTCAACTTTGAGTGGACTTATCCGCCATGTTTCAAAAACATCTTTGCCTGTGGGGGTGATGCGATACACCTTTTTATCGGGTTTATCTGATTGTTCAACTGTGTCGTATTCAACCAAACCCTCCCCATGCAACCGTTCTAAGGTGGTATAGATTTGCCCTACATTCAACGACCATAAATCGCCTAATTTATCATCAAAGGCACGTTTAAGGTCGTATCCATGTTTGGGAGATTCGTTCAAGATACCCAAGAGGGCATGTTTGACTGACATAGCATATCCTACATATTTGAATATATACTCGTATATATACCCACTATATTGCTACTTTTTATGCCTTGTCAATCTGGTATTATAGGACTTTAGTCCTGATTGATATATAAAATATCAAATTGGAATGAGGCTTATATAGGAATTATCTTTATAATTGAACGTGTGTTTTGCTTATCACTCATAAGGAGCAATTTGTATGCCCAAAGTCGCTTTTGTTTCGTTTACTCATACCATCCCATCTTCTCAACTCACCGGATTTTGGGCAGAAGAAACTAAACGTGCTGAAGAAGCAGGCGAGATGACATATATTAGCGAAGATTTCAAATTGCTCTCATCACAAACTGCTTTGCTAGAAGAAACAAATATCATCTTAGAAAATGTGGGATGGAATGACCCCACAGTGAATTGGGAAGATTACTCCGCGATTGTGATACGAACAACATGGGATTATTTTCGTGCCGATAATTATCCCAAATTTTTGGCATGGTTTGACCGCATTGAAAAATTGCCCGTTTGGAATCCTGTAGCGATTATGCGCTGGAACAGTGATAAACATTATCTGCAAGAATTGGCGCAAATGGGGGTGCGTATCCCGCCATCGGTTTGGGTCGAAAAAGGCGAAACAGCGAATATCGCCCAAATTATGCGTGATAATGGGTGGACGAGCGCCATCGCCAAGCCGTGTGTTGGGGGTGGCGCAGATGGATTATTGCGTTACGATACCATTCAACAAGCAGAAGATGGTCAAGATGAATTTGTACGGGCGACATCTGAGCGAGCGATGATTGTGCAACAATTGGTGACACAAATTATCACCGATGGCGAATGGTCTTTCTTGTTTTTTATGGGGTCAGATAGCACACCACAATTTAGCCATGCCTTGCAAAAAGTCCCCGTGAGCGGTGATATTCGGGTGCAAGGTGGTAAAAATATCCCGCGCACACCATCCGAAAATATGATAGAACAAGCGCGTGATATGTTGTTGGCGGTACAAAGCCTGTTTCCTGCGCCATTATTATATGCGCGGGTAGATGTTATCCCGCTTGATGGGGCATTGATGTTGATGGAATTGGAATTGATTGAACCCTATTTCTTTCTGAAAGATATGAATGATGTCGCGCCGATAGAACGGTTTATCCGTGCGTTGCAGGTGGCGCTAGGATGATATAAGTATCAATTAGGGGGCAGGGGTGAATATCTCGCGCAGGACAATGTTTAGGTTTGGGAATAAATTTGATGTAAGTGTGTCGTCTATGCCATAAACCAGAGGCATATCTCCATCTACCTGATATTGATAAACAACTTGCTTATCAGGATAAATAATCCATGCCTCACTTGTCCCTGCCTCAAAATAGCGGTCTAATTTGGTAATCATCTGTTTGATGGTCTGACCGGGTGACAATATCTCAACCGCCAAATCGGGTGCGCCGATAAAATCACCGCGCCAATCAAAATCGGGTGCGATGCGACCTTTGCGAATGAATGAAAAATCGGGTTTATAAGCCCTTTGGATGCTTTCTCCTGATGTGGCTAAAATATATCTTGCCCCATCTATAAAAACCTCACCGATGGGATTTTGTTGAAGATAAGCGTGAAGATGCAAGAATAATATTTGGATAATTTTGGTATGTAAAAATCCCATGTCATGCTCCACAAATATAATTTCGCCATTATCTACTTCTATATGGTGATTATCATCTTGTTCATCAAGCGCCAATAAATCATCTTGAGTAATGCCTTTAATCACAATTGGGTCAGTCATTTTTAGATACCTCTATCCATTTTTTATCATTATATCCCAGTTTTAGCGGGCAGGTGCAAATGCTCCCAAATGCCTTCTGCAATCTGAAAAACCGCATCTGGTTGGGCAATTTTGCGCGAATTTTCGGCATATTCGCGCCAG
Source organism: uncultured Chloroflexota bacterium (assembly GCA_937942935.1). GTDB lineage: Bacteria > Chloroflexota > Anaerolineae > Aggregatilineales > Phototrophicaceae. The sequence continues at coordinate 4,949 of CALDGT010000546.1, forward strand.
CTAGATTCATCCGCCAGCCATTTTTCGAGTGTATCCGCCACTTGTTTGGGACGGCTGGCATATATACCCGCCTTGTTATCTACCACATGCCATACATTGCCATCTTCCTGCCCCGGAATTTTGCCACTGAGAATCATCGGCAAACCCGCGATAGTCGCTTCGGTGATGGTGGCGGGTCCCGCCTTCGTCACCAAAATATCCGCCCCGCGCATTTTGATGTGCATATCGGTGATGAAGCCGTAAATATGCGTTGGCTGATTCCATTGCATCGCCTCTAATATCGCACGGCGCTCTTCACTTTTCCCTGCAATGATGACCAATTGACACTTCAGGCGTTTTTCATTGATGGCAGTCGCTGTTTTAATCAATTGCCCCATGCCATCTCCGCCAAATACCAACATCACCACAGGCAAATCATCTGCCCAGCCATGTTCACGGCGAATGGTTTGTTTATCCTGATACGAATCAGTGAAGCGCGGATGGACAGGCAAACCTGTCATGCTCATTTTGTGGCGTTGCAAACCCAATTTTATCCCGCGTTGTAAGGCGCGTTGGGTGGGTAGGTAGGTATGATGAGCGCGTTTTTCATACCAAAAGCGCGGCGTCGAGACCAAATCGGTCACAACGACTAAAAAGGGGATGGTCATCTTTTTATCCAGATAGGCATACATCGAAGGAGGTGTGATGACCGAGTGAACACTCACGATGATGTCGGCGGGGTTATCCGCATACATTTTTTGTAGCCTATCCCGATTCATGGCGTATAACAATCGGCGCACAATCGGCGCGATGAAGGGCAGGTTGGCGAAATAATATCCAAGCCCCCATAAAAACGGCGTTTTGTTGACCATTTCGGGGTACATTTCGGGTTGGATATTCATGGGATAACGCATTTGACGATACACATCCACCAATTGAATATCAAACGTATCGCGCCCATATTTACGATAGAGGGCTTCGCTAATGGCTTCGGCGGCAGAACGATGCCCACCACCTGTATCCGACATCAGAAAAAGGATTTTATACATGCCAATTCATCCTAAAAAATGTGTTTCGATGATATACAAATTTCATTATCCAATATAATTGATGAGAAGGGTATGCTCATTGGAGGAAATTTTATGGATAAAGATGATTGGTTGGGGATGCAAGCCGATAGTCAATTGCGCGATTTATTAGGGCGCTTGCGCGAACAATATCCCAACCTGAAGATGAAAGTGCATGTCTTTGGTGGCGGTGTTTCATTGATTGTGAATCAACCAACTGGCGCGGATGTGGCAAAAATCATCTACGAAGACAATCAATATACATTCACCATCGCAGGGCAACCACCCAAGCGCGTCACACTTGACCAAGCCACAAAACTGCTTGAAGAAACATTAGCAAAATTATCATGAGGCGATGACATGGATAACTACCATACATTAAACCAATTGCAGGATGAGCTAAAAGAAAAGTATCCCCAGTTAACGATAAATCGGGATAGCGGGATGACAGGTGAATTTTTGCTGATTTATCAGGATGGTCAAAAACTTACCCAATTAGAAATTAGGAATCAAAGTGGAGAAATTTTGTTAATCTTCACCGCAGAAAGCCCTAAGCCAGAAACATTTTCGACATTCCCAAAAGCAAAAACACGACTGAATGATTGGCTAAGAAAACAATTGAGTTGATACACTAAATAATTTTTTAGGGCGCAGGATATTGCGCCCTTGCTGATATGGGGTAAATTTTATCTGGAATAGGGGTTTTCGATGCGGGTGAAGGTCATTTTTACGCCATCGCCATAATAAATGACCAATTCAGATGCAGAAATTTCAAAGGTGGTGGCGTTTTGTAGTGCAAGGAAAAATGCACTTTCTTGTGTGTTGATGCGTTCATCGGCACATGCCATTAATGTACTAATTACCTCATTAAAACGAATCTCGTTCCCATTGAAACTATATCTTCCACCATAATCATTACACCCACTAGACCCCGCGATGTGCATCGTGTCATCAAATGTGATGGTCACAACACTATTTTCGACAACAGGCGTTCCCTCATCAAATGAGACCAATTGCCATGAGGTATTCACCAAATTGTAAACACGGTTGAATGTTAATTGTTCGCCCGTGTTGTCACCATACTCGATGACCAATGTGTCTGTGGTTTGCTTAGAGATGAGTTTTGCACTCGCTAATGCGCCATAATACGCACTTTCTTGTGCCATCACACCTTCGGTCATACACGCCATTTCGGTGCTGGTCACAGCTTCAAATGTAATGGCATTATCCAACAGGGTGTAGGGTGTGCTATAGCTATTGCATCCACCAGAACCTGCGACTGTGCCGTCGTCAGCAAATTTTAGGGTGATAGGTGCTTCTGCCATGACGCTAACAGGGGCATCAAGTGTCCCATAAGAGACCAAAACCCATTCACTATTTTCGAGCGCCAATGAATCGAACACCATCTGTCCCCCCTCATATGTCAAAATGAGTTGATTGTTCACGATTTCGTAGCTGGTGACGGTTGAGAGTGCGCTCAAATACACCGATTCTTGTTCCATGGCATCATTTTCTACACACGCCATTTTGGTGCTGATAGGTGGCTCAAATACGATGCGCCCTTCATTGATGCTATAAGCACTCCCATATTGATTGCAACTCGCATTACCAAAAGCGCGATTATCGCTCCCAAAAAATAGGGTGATAGGGTGGGTGGCGATGGTAGATGTGGGGTTATCTTCTGTCCCATACCAAACCAATTGCCAACGGGTATTGGCGAGTGAGTCTGTGGGTTGTTCTTGTGCGATGCTTATTCCAAATCCCAAAACAAACAGTAATCCTAAAAACATAGATACAACAAATTTCATATCGTAGCTCCTTGATGCTAAACAATTGCTATCAGCTAGACGAATCACCGATAGGCTTTGTTCCATCGATTTTATCGTTTATTTCATGGATAAGGTGATATAATGAACCATGTATTTAACATAAACATGAGAGAATTTAATCGGTATGGGTCATTTAAGCGATATTCTTGAACATATTTTGATGTTGTATCAAAATCATGAAGAGGATGTGGCGCTTCGCTTGATAACAGAAGTGTGGCAAAATAATCCTATTCACCCTGATGTTTTGCGTGTTTTTGAACTGGTAACACAAGGTTCTTCTGCTCCTACTCAAGTTCCCATATCCCCAAAAACACTTGTAGCATCTGATTGGC
>CALDGT010000547.1 GCA_937942935.1 uncultured Chloroflexota bacterium
CAATCGGCAATAATCGCCCGTTCCGATAGGCGCTGATGGAGAACCTCGACGGTGTTGGCACTGGTGATGAGCAACCAATCATAAGCAGATAAGCGCGAGAGGGCATCATCCAATGGGGTGATATCTGTGGGGGGGATGATGGCGATACACGGGTAAAAAATGGGTATCGCGCCGTGTTCGCGCAAGATAATCGCCAACGCATCGGCTTGATGTTTGGCGCGGGTGATGACAATCCGTTTTCCGTGTAAATTCATCAGAATATTCCCAATCCTTTTGCGCCATTTGTAATCGCTTGGTGTGCCAAATCCCCCGCCAAGCGGGTCGCATCTGCCGTGTTTGCGAGGCACTCCCCCACCACATCAATCACCTGCCCACCATCCAACGCGCACACACGTCCACGCAGATGGAGCGTCCCTTCCTTTATAGTGGCATACGCGCCCACAGGCAACGAACATCCCCCGCCGAGCGCCGATAAAAATACCCGTTCTGCTGTCACACACAGGGTTGTATCGGCGTGGGCGATGGGGCGCAATTGCGCCAGATGATGCGCGTCATGGTTGCATTGCACCGCTAATGCCCCCTGACCGGGGGCGGGGAGCATGATGTCGAATGAGATTGTTTGGGCAACCATGCCCGATAATCCCAAGCGGTCTATGCCCGCTCCTGCGAGGACGATGGCATGATAGGGGCTATCTGATGCGAGGGCTTTTTCGATGCGGGTATTCACATTGCCACGAATATCCATGCACACCAAATCGGGGCGATACGCGCACAACTGGGCGGCGCGTCTGCGACTGCTTGTGCCAATCGTCGCCCCGTGTGGCAATTGGTCTAATGTGAGGTCGCCTTTGCTGATGAGGACATCGTGGGCGCTGGCACGTTGGGTAATTGCGCCAATCGTCAGACCTGCGCTTTCATCGGTGGGCATATCTTTTAGGCTGTGGACAGCATAATCTATTTCACCAGCACGCAAGGCATTTTCCAGCGTTTCGGTGAATATCCCTTTGCCACCGATGGCGGGTAAGGCTTTGTCTAATATCACATCGCCCCGTGTGGTGAAGGTGATGATGTCGGTGATGAGGGCTGGATAGGCAACTTTAAGCAACGCCTCAATATGATGCGTCTGCCACAATGCCAATGCCGATTTGCGCGTGCCGATGACGATTTTATTCACACAACTTATCCTTATGCCGATGCCTGTTTCATCGCCCGTGTTTTGGCGTGAATGAGTTCATACAAGACAAAAATGGCAACCGCGAACATGAGGTTGGTCAAAAAGATGACGGGCAAGCCAAATAATCCGCTAACCGCCGTCCCAAACACCAAAATTAACCCACCGCCAAACCCCGCCGCACCAATCTGAAAGCCGATGGTGTTCGATACATGCTCTGGGGCGATGCGGTCTTGGGTGCTACCCACCATAGACGGGAACATCGGCGCAACCGCAAATCCGACCAATGGCAAGCACAATAAACTGATGGTGTCGTTGATGTTGAGGAGCATCAATAATTCGCCCACGACCATCGCAACCATGCTAAACCGCATGAATATATGCTCAGAAATACGCTTCACAATCAGCCCACTCACCACCCGCCCAAAGGTGAACGCGCCCCAATACGCACTA
>CALDGT010000548.1 GCA_937942935.1 uncultured Chloroflexota bacterium
GACCTGACCAATTTGTGAATTTCATCCGCATTATTTATGCCACATTGCACAAATTAATCGGTTGGACACCCCCAAAACAGGCGCGGGTCTACATAATCGGCTAAATTGACCTCTCGTGGGACATCTGGCATATCAGATGCGGGGATAAAAACAGGGTCATCATCTCCAAAATTTGCACGAAAACGGGTCATATACCTAAAATGTGTCACCCATTCAATGAGCATTGGGTCACTGATATTGAGGGCATTGGTCGGCGTGGCATATTCAGTCACAAAAAAATCATTATAATTCGCCGATAATTCATTCAATGCCTTATCATATGCCGTTGAGGTGACAGCACTCTGCACATAATTCCAAACATAAAAATTTGTGGCGGTTTCGCCTGTGGTATGAAATGTGGCATAGTTCAGTGTTGGATTCTCATAATTATCTGGGATATATTGTACATCAGCAAAAATCCAGATATTGGCATAAGCAGTCGCATATAGTGAATATAATATTGGAAATTCCACAGGATAAGTGAGTTTTACAGGCGACACCTCCCCTTCTTCATTGCCATAGAGTGGCACAGTGAGCGCGACAAATCCCATACCCGCATCAATAGTCATCTGAATATTGGGCAATTGTTCAGCATCCACCCAAAAACCTTTGGCGAGCCACTCATCAATTTTTTCTAAAATGCGTTCACCACGCACATATCGGGCTTCTGTAATCGTCACAGGGCGATAATCATAACCCGGTATGCCCCTATCGCCTGTGTATGGGCATGGGTTATCGGGTTCATCAAACCGCTTCATCGTATGGTTGGCTAACGAATCTAACGCGCCGAGTGGTAATAATTCGATGATGGGTTCTGATGGAACAGGTATCAACCAAATGCTCATCACCGCTTGCGGGGGATAAATATCATATTCCCAATCGTAGATAATGCTTTGCGTCCCATCCCCATTCACAAGGATAACCGCCCGCATCGCATCTAATTTCAATGGCACATCGGCGGGCAAAACCGGTTGTGCAGATACACCGCTATTCAGTGCGCCAAACAAAATGATTAGCACTATCAAAAAGCGCATAATTCACCTCTACATCACACAAAAAACGCCTTACATCTATTGTAAGGCGTGGAGTTGGTTATATAAAATTCAGTAGGGTGATAGGTGGCTTATCGTAGACCAAAACCTCTGTCCACATCAGTAGCATTGGGGACAACCTTGCTCATCCCACGCAACAATTCATCTATCCCAACAGGCTTGGTGAGAACCATATCTGCACCTGCATCTATCGCCTGCCCCATCTGATACCCACCCGTAGAACTGCTCACCACGACAATCGGGATATTTGTCCCTTTGGGGTGTTTGCGGACAAAATGAATGAGGTTCAACCCATTGCCTTCACTTAACATCAGTTCCATCAAGACAATATCGGGCATATTATGCTCAACTAAGGTCACGGCTTGGGTTAAATTCGCCGCCCATGTGACAATGAAGCCAGCTTGTTCCAAGACGGATTGAATGGCATGTGCAACCTGATGTTCTTCTTCTAAGATGAGGACACGCACCCCCTTTGCGATGGTTGGAATAATTACCTCAGAAAACGGCATATCTTCTTTTTCGTAGCTACTTGGTGTGACCACAAAAAACAATTGCAATTCCAAACGACCAAATGTGATGCTATCTCCGTGTTTGAGCCGATATTCCTGCCCTGCTTCTAACCGCGCCCCATTCAAAAAGGTGCCATTAGAACTGCCCAAATCGCGGAGACTTACACGACTATTGCGTGCAGAAATCACCGCATGAGTACGAGACACCCCTTGTTCATAACCATTATAAGGTGCTAAATCGACTTCGGGGCGTTTTGGGCTATCCGTATCACCCCGCCCTATCATCATAGATTCAGTCACTTTGACTTGTAAAACAGTTGGTGTTCCGACAATACGTAGTTCAATCACCCATGGGATAGCATAGTCCAAAGGACCTGTCCCAATACGCGGCGAAAGATTAGAAACCACATCAGGATTGAGATGGCGTGTGACAGAATTTTGGGGTTTCGTATCTGCCATGAGGTTATCCTTCATCACCATAAAACAATAAATAATTTAGATGCTTTTATTGTAACGCCAATTCGCTGAAAAACGAAATTCATTCACAGTCCTCTTACAAAATAGCGACTATAGATAAAGGCGCAACAATGTGCGCCCTTATCATGACATACACTATGATTCACCATTCACAATGGTGAGAGGCGTTATTTGAACAATTCACGCACAATAATGTTGCGTTGAATTTCGCTTGTGCCTTCATAAATTTGGAAGATTTTCACATCGCGGAGCAACTTTTCAACGGGATATTCTTTCATGAACCCATACCCACCAAACACTTGCACAGCATCAACGGCGGCTTTAGTCGCCATATCGGCGGCAAAGGCTTTGGCATAGGCGGCAAGGCGTGGATTGGCGACACCATGGTCAACTGCCCAAGCCGCTTGCCAAACCAACAAGCGGGCGGCTTCATAATTCATCGCCATATCTGCAATTTTGTGACCAATCGCTTGGTGTTGGAAAATCGGTTGACCAAAGGCTTCACGTTCACGCGCATATTTAATAGATTCTTCTAATGCACGACGTTGCAAGCCCAACGCACCTGCGGCGACACCCGGACGGCTATAATCGAATACTTTCATCGCCAAATAAAAACCTGTGCCTTCTTTACCAATCATATTTTCTTCTGGCACTTCGACATTTTCAAACACAATTTCGGCAGTGTCGGATGCGCGTTGTCCCAATTTATCAAATTTCTTGCCAACACTAACACCCGGTGTATTGCGGTCAATAATGAAGGCAGTCATGCCACGATGTCCCGCGTTGGGGTCTGTTTTGGCGAACACGGTGAAGAAATTGGCATAAGAGGCATTGGTGATGAAGGTCTTAGACCCATTGATGACATAATGAGCGCCTTTTTTCTCGGCGCGGGTTTGAATTCCCACCACATTAGACCCTGCGGCGGCTTCTGTCACACCGTAGGCGACAAATTCGCCTTTATCTACCAAGCGTTCACCCAACCAATATTCTTTTTGGGCTTCACTCCCACCCAAAATGATAGGCAAATCGCCCAAGCCATTGGTGCCGATGCTGGTGCTAATGCCAGAGCAACCATAAGCCATTTCTTCGCTCACCAGACATTCTTCAAAGACTGTTGCACCAACCCCGCCATAGGCTTCGGGGATATTCATGTTGGCTAAACCAATTTTACGGGCTTTATCAAAAATATCTTTTGGAAAAATTGCATCGCGGTCATAATGTTCGGCAACAGGAATAATTTCTTTTGCGGCAAAATCACGAGCCATTTTTTGTAATTGTTTTTGTTCTTCGGTCAACTCAAAATTAACACCAGCAACCGTATCCAACGCAGTAACCATAATTTTAATCTCCAAAGTCAAAAGAATTTAACGATGATTAGATTATAGCAAATAGTCTGCGGAAAATGCAATTTTTTCAGCGAATCCATAGAATTAACCCACCCTGCCCCAAGCAACAGGTTAATCTTGCAATTGCGATAAGAGTGCCACAGTCGCTTCTATCATTTGCTCTGTTTGCGATTCACGGCTAATCGTCGCCAGTTTATCGCCCGGCTGGTCGCCATACCAACCAAAATTAGCATGATTCCCTCCTTTAATTTCGACAAACGTGGTTGATGATGGCAAATATTCTTCAGATTCCATCACTTTTTCTGGCGTAGCTAATCCGTCTAATTCGCCATAAACAGAGACCACTTTCAGGTCAAAATCGGCGAGGCTTTTACTCGAATCGGGATATGATGCCCACAAGACCAAGCCATCAACTTTATCTGGATTATCATAAACATACCAAGCAGACATCGCCCCACCTAATGAATGCCCACCAATTGCCCATGTTTCGATGGTGGCAAATTCTGCCATCACGCTATCGGCGGCGGTGATATTGAAAATGGCAAAATTGAGTGGCATGGGGACAATCACCACCAAATACCCCTCTGATGCAATAGCATTAGCGATGGGTGCATAGGCTTCTGGTGGCACCTTTGCGCCCGGATAGATGATGAAGCCAACGGTTGGCGATTCTCCAACAGGGCTAAACACCAAGTGATTATCTTGGGTCACTTGCACCCAATGATTCGATTTCATGGCTTCTATTGCTTGTGGCATAGATGCACCAACAGGGGTCGCCAACCAAGCAAATCCGCCGATAAAGATGAGGAATAACCCTGTTGGAATGACCCAAAAATACCGTCTTACACGTTTCAACATAAAAAAACGCTCCCAATAGAATCTATAGCGAGCGTCATGTTATCAGTAAGAAATGAAGGGTAGTTAACAATTATCTGAAACGCAGATAATCATCTCATGATTTTCTGATGAGTTTGAACATTTCCTCACCTGCATGAAGTCCAGATAAAACAGCCCCTTCTACACGCGCATTGGCAAAACAATCGCCAGCCAAAACAAGTGGTTGTTCTAGGGGAACTATCATACAATAGTCAGAACGTGGGTTAACTGGGCGAGAGTAGCGCCAACGTTTGAGTTGTGCTTCGCGGATATGCACACGCTCATCCATAAAAATACGTAAATCGGTGATGAGTGCATTCAGTATGCGGTCATCGGGGGCATCCCACAATTGCGTGCTATAGTCTTCGCTGGCTTGGACTGTCACCACAATGCCATTAGGCGAAATACCTTTCTGATAATTATCGGCAATCCATGTAATGTTGCCTGTACGCCGTTGAATCGCGCCCGGTGCAGGTAATGTCACACGCCCACCCTCTATCCAAAAGACACCTGTCAGACAAGGTGCATAATGAATCGCTTCCATTTGTGATTTTTGCTCGATGGGTAAGAATGTTGCACCATCTTCTAATATTGCGATAGTTTGTGGCATTGGTGGCGTCATGATGAGGGCATTGCTGGTGTATAAATCGCCGTTGTCATCCTGAAATATCCAGCCTTGTTCGTCATGAGTAGCCGTGACAATTTTATGATTGAGTCGAATATCTTGTAACCCACTGGCGAGATGTT
>CALDGT010000549.1 GCA_937942935.1 uncultured Chloroflexota bacterium
CTAGTGATATGATATGAGGTACATCATCATGAGTCCTAGCTTACAAGAAGCATTGGCATTGGCGTTACAACTGAATCCCAAAGAACGCCTGCAACTGATTGAACAGGTCGCATCATCAGTTGAACAGGTATTGGAGGCGGATTTGCCCATATCCCAACCCAAAACAGGCGCGGAAATTGTGGCGATGCTTGAACAAATGGATGCCATCGAATTTGTTGACCCCGAAATTGAAGACCCTGTAGAATGGGTTAAGGCACAACGTCAAAAAGAAGCAGACCGTCTAAAACCATATTGGGATGGTGAGAAATGAGCATAGCCATTCTGGATACTACGGTTGTTTTACATATCTTTCGTAAATATCCACCTGCCCTTGCATGGTTTCGCTCATCGCAAACCTATTCAATCGTATCTACGACATGGATGGAAGTCATGGTGGGCGTAAGTAGTAAGCGTAACATGCAAGATACGCTCCACCTTTTGAGCAATTTTCAACTGTTATACCTGACAGATGATGACCAAAAGTGGGCGCAAAATCAAATTCAACAACTGCGTTTCAGTCATCATGTCGCCACCAACGATTGCCTGATTGCATCAGTAGCCTATCGCCTGCAAGTGCCACTTTATACCCATAGCCTCAAAGACATGACCCCGATGATTGGCAACTTGGCAATCAAACCGTATGCCTAGCTATCCCAACCGATGCCCCTTCAACACCTTGCGCCGATGTTTCCAATCGGGCATGACGGCATCCATCAGCGCATAAAATCCGCGTCCGTGATTCATCTCATGCAAGTGGCACATCTCATGCACAATCACATATTCGATTAGCGACACATCCAAACGCATTAAATAGGTGTTCAGTGTAATCACACGGTTGCTCCCACAACTGCCCCACCGCGCTTTGAATACCCGCACGCGCCAATCAAATGCGGGGAGTGGGAATTTTTCAAAACGGGGGATTGAGGCATCAATCATCTGCTCAAATAGGGATTCGCCTTGTGCTTTATACCACCGTTCCACCTGCTTCTGAATTTTTTCGGTATCGGATGCTGTGCGCGTTTGGATAATTACTACATTGCCATCTAATTTGACCATTGGTCGGCGTGCGGATTCTATCACCTCTAGCCGATACGCCCGCCCCAGATAAAATATCGTGTCGCCTGTGCGATAGCCCGTTGTAGCGGGTGGCTGATTTGCCATTTCGCCCCATTTGCTGAGTATCCACTTGGCGCGTTTGTGCATCACCGCTTCGATATACTCGTGTGGGGTGCGATTTGGGGCTTTGACGACCACACGCTTATCGGGATGGATGCGGATTTCCAGTGTTTTGCGTTTGGCATACACCACCTCATAGGGGATGATCTGCCCGCGATGTTCAATTTTGTGCTTCATTTAGTCTATCCACCGTAAAAATATCACCCGCCCTGCACTATCGCCTGCGATGACGACATCCCCAATCACCGCCACCGATTCCCAATAATCATCCCCATAAAATGTGGTTATGCGCTTTTTGGATTTCGAGACGACCAGTTCCTTTCTTTCATCATCATCACCATCTCGCACCCAGACATCCCATTTACCCGCTAATAATGGCACTGGCGAATCGAGCAGATGTGCATCAAATCCATGCCCCTTTGCCCATTCTACCGTTTCTTTATATTTCCAACGATACGATACATTGGCTTTATCTATCAATTGACCATTCGCGTCCCACAAAAATATCCACGATGAGGCTTCGGTTACAAGCCGACCATCGGCTAATTCGGTTACTTTCTCGATGTCTTTGGCATGACCTGTAAATACGCTATGTTGCTCGCCATTCCAATTCCAACGGCGCAAGGTTTTATCATAACTCCACGATAACAAATCGCCATTCGCCAATACACAAGCACCCTTTATAAATTCTGTATGTCCCGATAAGATGTTCACCAGTGAGCCATCGAGTTCCCATACTAAAATGTGTTTATCCACACCCCACGACACCAATTGACCTTTTGGGGTTATCAATGCGCCCAAAACAGCATTATCATGCCCCGAAAAGATAGTTATCGGTGTGCCATCTATGCTCCATAGGCGCAATGTCTTATCTTTGCTCCATGATAAAATCCGACCATCTGGCAACGCCAACACACCCCGCAATTCATCGGTATGACCCGCAAATGTGTTCAGGTGTTGCCCGTCTAATCCCCAACGGGTGAAGGATGTCGTGTACGATGACCATGAAATGACCGTTTTATCGGGCAAAATTTCGATACCATCCACACACTTTTGGTGCGCCTGTTGTGCGGGTAATACCTGCCCTGTTGTATCCCAAAAATACAAAAAGGCTTCTACGGGGTCAGATTGTGGCGCGAAAACCTCTTTAGTCCAAGAGACTAACCAACCATTGGGCAATTGGGACACATCAAAGACCATTTGGTTATGCCCCTCTAATGTGGCGAGATACTCCCCTTGCGCCGACCAAATGCACACCGTTTTATCCAACGACCACGACAAAATGCGACCATCTGCCAATTCTTTTGCGCCCAAAACATGATGTTTATGTTTGGGGATGGGCAAAACAGGAAATTCGCCGTGTTCGTTTTTATATGTCTGTTCGGCTAGGATGTCTAATAATTTGCCGTCAGATGACCAGATGCGTAACGTTTTATCATCCGAACAGGTCAACATACGACCATCTGTCAGTGAATATATCTGTGTTACCGTGCCTATATGCCCTTCCAAGCGCCCCACCACATCCCCATCGCTATTCAAAATGCGTGGTGATTTTTCGCTATATCCGATTGTCGTCATGCGGGCATTCGGCAAAGGGATAACGCGCAAAACATCATCGGTGCTATCCTCAAACATGACTGTTTTGATGAGTTCCCCTTCTGCCGACCAAATATCGAACCCAGACCCATAATCCCACCCCACAATACGCCCATCCGATAATTCCGCCAACATATCAGCAGAACTTTCCGTCGTCTGGCTAATGAGGTCGCCCGTCGCTGACCAAAAGCATAATGTATTATCGAATGATGAGGATACGAGCCGTCCATCGCGCAATTCTAACGCCCAAAAAATCGGCTTTTTATGCTTTTCTAGCGTTTTGATAGGCTCACCTTCCGCCAACCATAACCGCAATGTTTTATCATCGCTCCACGACAAAATACGCCCATCGCGCAATTCAGTCGCCCATGTGATGATTTTTGTATGACCCTCTAATACTCGAATTGGTTCACCATTGGCAGTCCACAACCGCAATGTACCATCGTGTGACCACGACAACAGGTTGCCAGTCGCCAATTGCATCCCACCCACAACCGCTTTTTGATGCCCGCGCAGGGTGGCGATTTCGCGCCCATACATAGACCACACATACAATTCTTTTCTTTTTTCTGACCATGTGAGCAAGTTGCCATTTTTCAGCATCACCGCCCCTTCAATCTTATCGGGATGTGACACTTGTCGGACGGCTAATCCGCCTGCGGGGGTAAGCGGGTCATAGCCATTCCGAATCGGGAAAAGTGACTGTTTAGGTGGGGTGATGCTATCCACAAAGGCGCGAATATCGGCATTAGCCTCATAATGATGATACAACCGCCCTACCAATTGCGATGCCAATGCGGATTTATCGTGTTCCAGCACATGCGCCGATAAACTGAGCGCAGAGCGCAATAAACGCACAAATTCGGTGGGGTTTTGCGCCAACAGCGCATCACATTCGGCGATGAGGGCGTAAATATCGGTATCGTTCAGGCGCGATTCAATGGTCGCATAATCGTGAAAGGTCATCGGTTTATCCTCTTTATTCTACCCAGCGCAAAAATAAGACACGCCCAAATATATCGCCTGCGATGAGGACATCATCTATCGCCGCAACAGATGTGAATGGCGCATCGCCATAAAACCTATGAACAGTTTTGCCTGTTTGGGGATGATAGACAATAATCGTTTTGTTACTATTTTTACTCACGCGCCAACCATCTAACATAGGAAAATCTATTTTAGAATAGGCATCGTCTGGGTTGATACCATGTTCATGTAACCATGCAAAAATGCGTTCATAATTACCAATATACCCTTCATCCAGTTCACCGATGTATCGTGTAGGGTCGTAATCATCTTCTCCTAGCATATTTTTCACATCTTCCAGATAAATTACAGGATGCTCACCTTGAGCCAATTGCCAACCATTCGGCAAGCGTACTGAGTAATCTTCTGTCCATTCATGCCCATAACTTAGGGGATACCGTCTGGTGATATGGCGAAAATTCAGGATAGTATCGAGTTTATCTACAAAGCGCCCCGATGCAAACATCATGCGCTTTGTATCGAGGATAACATCCTGTTCTATCCAACTGGCATATCGCCATAAATCGAGATGTGGTTCACCATTTTTATCCCATAAATATGCGGTATGCTCATCAGCAGATAGCACCATTTGGTCATCTAATCGGATAACCCGTTTAACGAAATCGGGATATATCGTTTTCGATAAAATAGGCGCTTGATGAATATCCCATAGATATAACTGATTCGATGCTTGGGTCAATAAATGACCATCCGAAAGTTGATAAGCAGTAGGATAACCCTGATGACGGGGAAGCGTAACGGATAAAGTCCCATCCGTATTCCATACAAAACTATATCCATCTATCGCGCATGTGATAATCCGACCATCGGCGAATTGCATCACATGACAGATTTTATCAGTATGGGCAACCCATGTATGTAATAAATTGCCTGTTTTATCCCATATTCGCAAACTATAATCATCATGCCATGATAAAATGCGACCATCCGATAATTCAAGTACGCCAGCTATCTGACCAGCCCCTTCAATCAGGGTGATATGACCTGTTTCTTGGTATAAGCTCATGGTGCGGTTGTTCCAGTGGATAATTCGACCACCCGAGAGTTTATATCGCTGATAACGTAATTTTTGCGCCACAGATTTGACTAATTCGCCCTCTAAATTCCAAATAAATATGTGATTGGCATCTTCCGAGATAATCGCATCATCTAAGATTTGTACACGGGCAATAACCGCTTGATGACCTGAG
>CALDGT010000550.1 GCA_937942935.1 uncultured Chloroflexota bacterium
TTTGCCATACAATGGGAGGGGTTGCCCTGTGGCGAACATCACACGGTCTGCGATTGCCAATAAATCTTTCATCTCGGCGTGGTCTGGGATGCGGGTATCTGGCGAATGATGGTGAATCCACAAACGCAAGAACAAATCGGTGAATTTTGCATCACGGCGTTGACGTTCATCGAGTCCTAATGGGGTGGTGTCATAGATAATCACATCATCGGGATTCACACCTTTGGCGATGAGCCATTCATTCAAAACAACACGTCGTTGATAAATCACATCGGTGTTCAGACTTTCTGGGTCATAAGCAGGGTTATCGCTCAACCATTCATAGATAAACACACGACGCACTTCGTCATCATCTTGCCAATCTTCTGGCGCAAATCCTTGCTCATTAAACCATTCCCAAGCGCGTTCTGTGAGGTCTTTCCATGCCAAATCCATCAGCCAAGCGCGTCCCAAATCGGCGCGGATTTCGGTTTCTTTTGCCCCATCAAACACAGGGGTAATCGCACGGAAGCCTAAACGGTCTGCCGCCCAACCCAAGTGCAATTCCAACACCTGCCCAATATTCATACGCCCCGGAACGCCCGTTGGATTGAGGATAATATCTACAGAGCGACCATCCGATAGATATGGCATATCTTCAATGGGGACAATACGGCTAATAACACCTTTATTCCCATGGCGACCCGCCATTTTATCGCCAACGGTTAATTTACGGCGTTGGGCAACACTCACACGCACCATTTTTTCCACACCTGCGGGCAAATCACGATGTTCTTCGCGGGTGAAGGTTTTCACATCCACAACTTTGCCTCTATCGCCATGTGGCAAACGGAGCGATGAATCTTTCACTTCGCGGGCTTGTTCACCGAAGATGGCGCGGAGCAATTTTTCTTCTGGACTCAGTTCTTTTTCACCTTTGGGGGTGATTTTACCAACCAAAATATCATTTGGACCAACTTCCGCACCAATGCGGACAATACCATTTTCATCCAAGTCTTTGAGCGCATCTTCACCGACATTGGGGATGTCATAGGTGATTTCTTCTGCGCCCAATTTGGTATCACGCGCTTCAACCTCGTGTTTTTCGATATGAATGCTGGTGAATTTATCGTTGCGGAGCAAATCTTCGCTAATTAGCAACGCATCTTCATAATTACCACCATCCCAAGAGAGGAATGCGGCGAGGACATCATGCCCAAGTGCCAAATTACCCAAACGGGTAGATGAACTATCGGCAATTGTTTGACCAGAACGAACATACTCGCCTTTGCGGACGATAGGACGTTGGTCAATACAAGTAGATTGGTTAGAACGGTCATATTTACGCAATTTGTAAATGCGTTGTTCGCCATTCGGTTGGCGGATGACAATCTTCTCGCTTTGAACGCTAATCACTTCGCCTTCAACATCAGACACAAGGACTTGCCCGCTATCTTTGGCGGCTTGGCTTTCCATGCCAGTCGTCACACGCGACACTTCTGGGTTCAGGAGTGGCACCGCTTGGCGTTGCATGTTCGACCCCATGAGGGCGCGGTTCGCATCGTCATGTTCCAAGAACGGGATGAGCGCGGCACTAATGCCCACAATTTGGCGTGGAGCGACATCTACATAATCAATCCGATGACTTGGGACATTGATAAAGCGTTGGTTATGACGTGCAGAAACACGCAAACTCACAAATTGACGTTTATCATCTAATTCGGCATTCGCTTGGGCGATGACGAAATTATCTTCCATATCAGCAGATAAATAAAACACATCATCGGTCACATACGGTACAACAGGCACTTGCTCAATTTTGGCAGAGAGCAATTTCTTTACGATATCGGGCGTGATAACCGTATCTTGTTCGACCACTACATTTTCGTTAGCATCTTCAATATCATCGCGTACCGTCCGCCCGACTAATTCTGGGCTGATGGTGGGCAAGAATTTAATCACTTTGCGGTAGGGTGTTTCGATGAAACCAAATTCATTCACCCGCGCATAACTCGCCAAACGACCAATCAGACCGATATTTGGACCTTCTGGTGTTTCGATGGGGCAAATACGTCCATAATGGCTATGATGTACGTCGCGGACATCGAAGCCTGCGCGTTCACGACGCAACCCGCCCGGACCCAATGCGGAGAGCGTCCGTTTGTGGGTGAGTTCTGCCAATGGGTTGGTTTGCTCCATGAATTGCGAGAGTTGTGATGACCCAAAAAATTCACGGATTGCCGCCACAATGGGACGAATATTGATGAGGCTGATGGGCGAAATATTCTCGGTCTCGCGGATAGACATGCGCTCCTTCACCACGCGCTCAGTACGGCGCAAGCCGATACGGAGTTTGTTCATGATGAGTTCACCGACAGTTTTCACACGGCGATTGCCCAAGTGGTCAATATCATCTGGTTGCAATTGACCATTATTGATGAGAATCATACGCTCAATCAATTTCACGACATCATATTTGGTGATGGTGCGAACTTTGCGCGGGATGACGCTATCGAGCATCAGGCGTTGATTCAGTTTATACCGCCCTACCCGTTCCAAGTCGTAACGGCGTTGGTCAAATAATTGGCTGAATAAATATTCACGCGCATTGTCGAGTGTTGGGGGGTCACCCGGACGCATCCGTTTATAGAATTCCAGCAATGCCAAGCGCGAAATATTGGTCTCCGATTTTGCACCAACCGACCAATCGGGTTCCATTTTGATAGTATTCACCATATATTGATGAGCAGGGTCATTATCGCTATTGGTGTATAACGACAACAATTCATCATCTTCGCCTGTTTTGATGGGCGAGAGTTCTTCTGGGAGCATATCCTGAACAGATGCCATTGCACGGAGCAAAATGGTCACAGGCAAGGTACGCTTACGGTTGAACTTGAGCATGATGCGGTCATCTTTGCGGGTCTCAAATTCCATCCATGCCCCACGGTCTGGGATGAGTTTGGCACTAGAGAGCAAACGACCTGTTGTGCGGTCTTCTTCGGCATCAAAATACACACCGGGAGAGCGAATGAGCTGGCTCACCACCACCCGTTCTGTCCCATTGATGATGAATGTGCCTTTTTCGGTCATGATTGGGAAGTCGCCCAAGAAAATATCTTGTGTGGTCACTTCATCGCCACGTTCCCGATTCACCAATGCCACACGCACATATAACGGGGCGGCATACGACATATCGCGTTCCAAACACAATTCTTTGCTATACTTTGGTTCATCAAACCAGTAGGTTAAGCCAAATTGTTGTGCTTCTGGAATATTGCCCGGAAAATATAAACGTAAATTACCATTAAAACTTTCTATGGGGTTTATTTCGTCAAAGAGTTCGAGCAAGCCTTCTTGAATAAACCAAGTAAACGATTGTAATTGAACTTCAATTAAGGATGGGAGGTCTTGAACATCTGGGGTACGGGCATAATTTTTCAGTTTTGTGTTGCTAACCAATGCACCACTCTCCTTCAACACACACTAACAGGCATTACCTAACGAGATGACCATTTGCGCCAAGCATCGTGTTTTTCAAATAGGAATAGGACTTTACATGATAACAGAAAAGTTTGAGGTTCGTCAAGAGGGGGATACAGCTCAAAATCAAAAAAACGGGACATCATTGCCCATGTGAGGGATGTGTCCATTTGTAAGCTATTGTGATGTACTGTGATTATAAGAGCAATTGAACATTTTTGCAAGAATATTGATTTTTTGTTATATCTCCAATCATCCCTACCCCAATTCATAATCTATCAGGTATTGCCGAATTTGGCGCAAAAATTCCACTAGCCGAAATTCTCCTTGTGCATACAAAATCGAAATCACATATTCATCCAGAACGGGGCGCACAATGCCCGCATCATTTGTCACTCGCCCAAATTGTGAATCTTCAGTTGGTATAACCCCATCTTTGCCCGTATAAAATCCAAAAGCGCGTTCTATTGGCGATTGATACCCCGATGCAGGGATACTGAGCAATGTGCGGGTGCGGATGAGAGCTTCGCGGGCTTGTGGAAATTGCGGAAAGCTATCTGGATTGAGCAAATAGAGGTATATCTGCGATAAATCGTTGGCAGTAAACAAATTGGTGATGTCGTAGCGTTCCCCATTATAAATCACCGAGCGTTGCTGAGTGGGTTCATAATACAAATCGCGCTGACCCATCGTTGGGCTACCTTCCCAATCCCAGCTAAAAATCCCGCTATTCAATTTGAGCGTATAGGTGAGAAAAATATTGAATTTTTGAATCGAATTGCCAAATCCCTCAATATATTGTGCTGTATTTTCGAGCAATGTGCCTGTGAGCAAATTATTGCTAAAGACCGCCACCCGATACGCATCCGATTCGGGGTCATCACGCCACAAATCGCGCGGGGTATGCCAAAAATAATGCAAAATCACCAACACTTTAAAACTGCTGGCGACCGGATAATATGCGCTTCCATTAACCGATATTTGAAAGGTCTGGCGTTTCAAAATCCGATTCCATCCACGCAAATCAAATCCCACATTCTCATCAGCAAACAGCGTGTTAATACGGGATTGGAGTTGTGATAGTTTATCTAAATTAGGTGGGATAAATCCCATTTTGGGCGCAAAAGCAGATGCACCAAGCATCATCAACATCTGCCGACGGGTGATTTTGGGCATCAATTAACGTCCTCGCTTGGCTTTTTGTTGAGCAATCCACCACGCATCGCCCGCCCAAGCCTTAAGCAAATCGGGCAAGCCTTCATACGCCACATCTGCCCAAATATCATTTTGGGGTTGCACCAGCATTTCTGGGGTGGTCGCACCTGTAAATACGAGTGCCGTTTTCATCCCTGCATCTCGCGCCCCTTGAATATCAGTATCGAGCCTATCCCCTACCATGAGTGTATTCGGTGCTGGCGTGTTCAAAAATTGCAATACAAGGTCAAAAATCGGGCGTCCGGGTTTGCCAATCACTTCAGCTTTTTGGTCGGTAGCAGTTTCGAGTGCGGCGACAATGCTCCCCGCGCCGGGCGCGAGTCCATCTTCTGTCGGATACGTTTTATCGGCATTCGTGGCGATAAAATCTGCCCCATTCCGAATGAGCAAAGCCGCCTGCTTGAGTCGTGCATAAGTCATATTAAAATCAATCCCCACCACCACCGCATGAGGGGTTTCTGAGCCATCTTCGGATATATCGAATCCGACTTCATCTAGCGCGGAACGGATGCCATTCATCCCAAAGACAAATAAGCGTGTACCAATCGCATAACGGGTTTGCAAATATTGTGCAGTTGCCACGGCGGATGTATAAATCGTGGCTTGTGGGACATCCACCCCCAATTTTGCAAATTTCTGGACATAATCTTGCGGGGTTTTACTGCTGTTATTGGTGGCAAAAGCATAGGGAATCTGCGATTCTTTGAGCCATGCAAATAATTCATGGAACCCAGCTAATGGGGTGTTGTCGTGCCATAACACACCATCCATATCAAAAATCACACCCTGTATGGTCGAAAATTTCATCGTAACATCGTCCTCAAATAGTTGCACATCTCTTCATGATAGGTCATTATAACGGATAGTTTGAGGGAAAAAATAGAAAGGTTTTCTGATGCGTTGTGTGAATACCTATTCAATTGTTGCGTATGACCCCGATGAAAAAGCGTGGGGTGTGGCAGTCGCCAGCAAATTTTTAGCGGTGGCATCGGTTGTCAGTTGGGCGCGGGCGGGCGCGGGAGCAGTCGCTACGCAATCTTATGCCAATGTGACCTATGGAAATAATGGTTTGGCGCTCATGGAAAGTGGCAAAACCGCACAAGAGGCTCTGAATATTTTGATTGCGGGCGATGAAAATAGTAGTAAGCGCCAAGTTGGGCTGGTGGATAAATATGGCAACAGCGCCGCATATACGGGTAGCGATTGTCACGCATGGGCAGGACATAAATTAGGCGAAGGATTTGCTTGTCAGGGGAATATCCTCACTGGCGGAAATACACTCGATGCGATGGCAGATGCCTTCACTTATACCAAAGGAGAACTCGCAGACCGTTTGGTAGCGGCGCTCCTCGCAGGGGATACCATCGGCGGGGATAGCAGGGGCAAACAGGGCGCAGGTGTTTTGGTTGTCAAAGAAAATGGCGGATACGGCGGGGATAATGACCGTTACCTCGATTTGCGCGTGGATGATGACCCAGAACCGGTGCATAAATTGGCGGTATTAGTGAACACCCATCACTTATTTTTTGGCGCACCCAAACCGGAAGACCAAACCCCCATCACTGAGGACATTGCCCGTGAATTGCAACACATGATGATAAATGGTGGTTATTTTGGCGGTGAGCCTAACGGCGTATGGGATGAAATGACCCAAATCGCGTTCTCTAATTTAATCGGCAACGAAAACCTAGAAGAACGCTGGTCAAGAGAAAAATCCCCGACCATGATTGATAAGGTGGTCTTGGGATATTTGCGAAATCGGCTTGGGAAAAAATAATGCTTCGGGCAACATTTCTTCCCAAGAAATCTGTAGGGACGGCTTATATGCCGTCCTTATGGACACGCTATATCCTGTCACTACTCCTCGCATGGGCAGTTCTACTTATCGCGGGGACGATGAATAAACGCTTTCATCCTGATGAAGCCTTATATACCACCTTCGCCCGCAATGCCTTTGTGCATGGTGATTGGTTGCTCACCAGCCCACTCGATAAACCCCCACTCAGCATTTATGCCAATGCCATCTCGCAAGCCTTATTCGGCGGGGTAATGACCGATAAAGGTGTGTATGATTTGCCGATTCGGGTGGGCGAATTTGTGGCACGCATCCCCAATTTATTCGCAGGACTCATCACGGTTGCTATTTTTATCGCACTCGAAAAAAAATTATTCCGCAACAAATCCTTCATTGGCACATTATCCCTAATTGCATCGCCATTATTTATTGGATTGAGTGCCAGCGCCTTCACCGATAGCTTGATGTTGATGTGGGTGATGGGCGCATGGTTAGCCATAGAACGCAAACAATCATTTCTAAGCGGATTTTTATTGATGGTCGGATTTGCCACCAAACCACAAGCCATTTTCTTTTTGCCCTTATTGATGATGCGCGGTTTATGGGGCAATTCACCCAAAAATTGGCTACGATTCGGCATAGGGATGGTGATTCCGTTAGTGAGTCTATTGGTATGGGATGCGAGTCGTGGCACAACCAGCATTTTTGCACTGGGGCAATATAATTATCCGACCACAGGACTGATTTACGACGCAACTAATTGGGGGTCTCGGCTATGGGCTTGGATAGGGTATCTCTTTTTGGGGATGAATCCGTTTATCCTCATTTTGGTGGGAATTACAGTTCTAACATTCATGGTAAGTCTGAATAAACCGACTTCAAAAGTATCTGATAAGCATCTTTTGACTCACATCAGCCTATTCATCCTCTTTTATAGTGCTTTACACATCCTCTTAGGCATTCCCATTTATGACCGTTATGTGTTGCTCATCATCCCACTGATTATATTAGTCATCAGGCGTTATCTCACTTTCCTTGCGGTTATGGGTATGATGATTTTTTCGCCATTACTCACCATTTATATCGGACGCGATTTTTATATGCCCGATACAGACGGACTCATCATCATGTTGGCAGATGAAATCAATGCCTTGCCCTTTGGGGCGATTGTGTATGACCCTTGGCGCGGGTGGGAATTGGGGTATTACTTGGGTGCGTGGAGTGATAAACGGCGTGTATATTATCCAGACCCCTATATAATGGCGCAAGATTCACTAAATAATCCAGAGATGGCGACACGCTATTTTATTGTGCCAAGCTATTTTATAGAACGAAGCGCAAAAGAGTATGAGGTGTGGTTATCTGCCCTGCGCGATGTGGGTTATAAAATAACACCTTATAGCAGAGTTTTTGTCCCCCTCAATACCACACTAGCATATATGGGAACCGAATATTATATGATTTTCGCCCTAAATCCGCCGCCCCATTAGAATCCATCATCCGAATCTTCTGTTGAGCGCTCATCATTTTCCGTGTTATCCCTATCTTTTTTTGGGAATAAGGCGGTAGGGGTTTCTTCTTCAATAATGGGTTCAAGTTTTGGACGTTTCATTTTTTGCAGGCGTTTATCTGGGTCTTTCGGTTCGCCAGATGATTCTTCTTTTGGACGTGCTATTTTTTGCAGGCGTTTTTCTTCTTCGGTCACTTCATGTAAGTGATGGCGAGTATCATTTTTCGATGGGAGTGGGTTGGTATCATCACTTGGTCTGCCACGCAGTACAGCAGGATACCGCCGTGACCATGATTTTAGGAAGTCATCAAACCATTTTAACTCTGCTTCCATAAGCATAATGCTATGGCTATAAAGGGCTTCGATATGTTCGGGCATATCGGCATTTTTTTGTTGACGCTGAAAAGATTTTTCTACCGCGAGTAAGCGCTGGCTCAGGTCGCCACGATGTTGGCTGACAATCTGATACACCTGCGCGGGTTTCAGTGCATTCAGATTAGCGAGTGCCAATTCAAACCCTGTGCCAAATGGACGGGGTTGACGCAAACGGTCTGCAATAGCCGTTTGTAATATCCCCTGCCCTGCCTCTGTCAGTGAATAAACCTTACGGGCGGGTTGATGTCCATCAGAGCGCAATTCGCTCATCAATAAATGACGTTCTTCGAGTTGGTTAAGCAAATAATGGATAGATGAAAACCCGATAGCCACCCAATCACGCAAACCGCGCTTATCAATGAGTTCTTGAATCTCATGACCATATCGCGCCCCTTCTGCGACCAAGTTCAAAATAGTGAGTTCTGCATCGGTTATCATCAGAAAAAGCCCTTTATTCACTCCATAACACGGTCATTTTTTGGGTCTGCCATTCCGTACTAAATCTTGTACTGTAGAAATAAGGTTATTCACGATATAGGGTTTTGTCAAATAACGGTCTGCACCAGAATTGAGCGCCTCCCGAATTTGGTCTGGGTCTGCAAGTGCCGATAAAATCACCACAGGCAAGGCGTCGAACACTTCTTTTGCCCGCATTTGTTTCAAGAATTCAATACCACTGGTATCTGGTAACATCATATCTAAAATGATAACACTAGGGAGTGGGCGTTGTTTGAGTACCTCTGCCGCCGATGATGCGGTCAATGCACCCACAGAGTCCATCCCTGCGCGTTGTAACAATGTAGAGACTAGCTTTTGCAAGGCGGGGTCGTCGTCAACCACCAGCACACGCGGCTTTTCTTCATTTTCCACGAATTATTCCTTTCATCTTCAGTATACCCACTGGCATATATGAAAATTGACCTAACAACATCTTTTTATAGTCTATCAGAAAACCTATCAATTCAACATTCTTGTTTGGGAAAATTGTCTCAATTATTCCAGAATTGTACGCCAGACTTTGCGAAAATAAGCAGGAACGTGTATTATTTTAGTAGGGACTTCTTATCCCACATATTTTGTTTTTCCTGAGAGAGGCTATTCCGATGGCGCTGAAAAGACTATTTTTCTTAATGCCACTCATGCTCCTAATCCTAACAGGTTGCTATCAGCAAGCGAGTGATGATTTAGATGCGTTACCCCAATCGGTTTCGGTTGTCGGAACACCGACCATTTCATCTCAAAGTGTTATCATCACACCAGAGGAAACTGTTGATGTGACTGCGGACATGACAGAAGAAACGCCGATGGTTGTGGCGCAAGATGCGACTGCCACCCTCGAAGATTTGCCACTGATGACCGCCACTGAAACAGTCACACCAAGTATCACAGCGACCATCACCAACACACCAACCGAGACATCTACCCCAACCATCACACCCATTGGCGAGTTGAGTACAGCGACATCCACACCAACAGCAACAAACACAGAATCGGTTAGTCAACCTCTCACTGTCACCGAAGGTACACCCACACCATTATTCAACGAATTGGCGACCAATACCCCTACCCCCACACCAACCCTAACACTGACCTTGACGCCAACACCGACATTAACATTTACACTCACACCAACATTAACCAGCACAATTGCGCCAACTGTCACGCCAGATATCCTGACACCGAGCGTCCCGATTGGTCCCAGCGCGATTAGCACCCCGACACCC
Organism: uncultured Chloroflexota bacterium; assembly: GCA_937942935.1. GTDB lineage: Bacteria > Chloroflexota > Anaerolineae > Aggregatilineales > Phototrophicaceae. The sequence continues at coordinate 10,082 of CALDGT010000550.1, forward strand.
GCACCAACCAATGAACCACTCATCACGCCCACAGATTTCGCTGTGAGCGCCCAAAATGCAGGTGCAACCGCGACCCCACGCCCAGAATGTGAATATGTCGTCATCGCGGGTGATACCTTATTCCGTATCGCACAAAAATTAGATATAACCCTCGCAGAACTCCGCGCGGTCAACCCACCCGTTGCCAATACCGATATTATTCGTGTCGGGCAACGCCTGATTATTCCTGATTGCGAAGAATCAGAAAGCACCATCAGCCGTCCAGCCAACGTAGCGACCAGCACCCCAAGCGGTGGTGGCATTAGCGTGGTTGTACCAGCCGATGGCAATAATGTTGACCGTGGGATTTTATCTACGAATCAAGAATATGTCGTTCAGGCAGGCGATACCCTCTCGCGCATTGCCCAACGCTTTAATACAACTGTAGATGCCATTGTCCGCGCCAATAATCTGAGTAATCCAAATAGTTTATCGGTTGGGCAACGCCTGATTATCCCATCTGGGACAACACAACCCTAATCGAATACCATTTTTTGTAGTGGTATGAGCTATCATGCCACTACAAACCCCTCTATTCTATATTTCCCTCATACACAAACAAATTATCAAATGCGATTTCGACCACAGTATCTTTTTCTGCCGCCACCAAAAACCCAACATAACCACTAGCATATGTGTCATCGCGCATTTCATACACCAAATTATCATTCACATATAACGCCAAATAATCATCTACACAAACCACTTTCATCCGATTCACCGCAATCCCCTGATTCACCAACGGGGTTTTATACCACGCAATAATCGGCTCAATTTCGCCCCACCTGCCCACGCGAAGCGATGTCGCGCCATCACCACTGATGAGAAAATAATAACCGTTGGTGCTTCCATCGGCAATTGAAGCCCGACACACCACCCCATACGCATTTTGTGGATGAGAAGATAATTGGTTAGCATCTACCGTAATCACCACATCAGTATAATTGCCAACCCCAAATCCCATCACAAATTGATTGACATTCGCCGTCATGCGATATGCGCCATCTTCCACCCCGATTTTGACCACCCCCTGTTGGCGATTATCCCAACGGATGTCATCATCAAAGGTGGTGCTATAGAGTAAATCGCCTTGTGTAATATCCACCGTTGCGCGAGGACTACACCCAACCAGCCCCATGAGGGCAAAAATAATCATCACTAAGCTATATTTTTTATCCATAAAGATAATCATCGCATAAGAAACAGTCATAAATCAAAACCATTTATTGCCAACACGCCATTCCACGCTATAATCAAATAAAAGAGCTTGTGCGAAACGCCATAAAGGTTGTCTTATGATAGAAGTTGTGATTGATAGTATCCGTGTTAGTTTAATGTCTCAGCATCGGCTTGTGACCCTCAAAGATGTGAATAGTGACCGCTTGTTGCCCATTTGGATTGGTCCCTTTGAGGCAGAAGCGATAACCGTAGAATTACAACCCGATAATCCTCCATCGCGTCCCATGACCCATGACTTGCTCAAGTCGGTCATCCGTGAATTGGGTGGGCGCGTGGTGCATGTGTATATCAACGATATAAAAAATGATGTTTTTTATGCCCGTATTGTTGTCGAGGTCAATGACCGTCAAATAGACATAGATTCGCGCACCAGCGATGCCATTGCCCTCGCTGTCCGCGCCAAAGTGCCGATTTTTGTGAATGAATCGGTTTTGATACGTGGCGGCATTAAGCCAGATGAAGATGTCGAACACGAAGTGACAGAAGGCGAATCGGGTGTGGCGATTAGCGAAAACGAACCCATTGGCGAAGAAAAATTAAGCGCCTTTGCCGATTTTCTCAATAGCCTCGACCTCGATTTAGGCGATGCGGATGACGACAAATAGCCTGTCGCCTTCATGAATACATCACCAGAATTTCCATATAGCCAAGAAGCAGAAGAAGCCGTCATTGGCTCAGTGTTATTGGATGATAGTGTGTTTCCCACACTATCCCAATCACTAAATGCCGATGATTTCTTCTTTCCACGCCACATCTATATTTGGGAGTGCTTCAAACGCCTCGCAGAACGCCGTGAACCGATAGATATTATCACCCTCGCCGATGAATTAAAGGCAATTGGGCGGTTTGTAGATGCGGGGGGTGATGCGTATATCACCCACCTGTTGACCAATATCCCCACATCACATAATGTTGGGGTATATGGGCGCATTGTAGAGAAAAACGCCGTCCGCAGAAAATTGCTCCGTGCCTCAGAAGAAATTAAGGCATTGGCGATGAATGCCGAGATGG
>CALDGT010000551.1 GCA_937942935.1 uncultured Chloroflexota bacterium
CTGCACATTCATCATTGGCGACTGCATCTACCAATTCTTGTGGGGTAGATTTATCAACGACACTAAGCGGTTCAATACTGGCGCTATTGAGGAGCAAACTAGGCAAAAACCAGCTATAAAAATCGCGGATATTCAATCGGCATAAAATCCGATTTTGCATCACCGATATACTCTGTGCGCCGAGTGTCTCACTGATAAAAAACACCCCTTCATCACCTGTCACCACATCATCTAATGTGATGGGAGTGGGTGTGGCGGTTGGCATCGGTGTTGGTTCGGGTGTGGCGGTGACATCACTAGTCGGCTCTATAGTGGCATCACTGGTTGGTTCTGAAGTCACATTATCAAGTTCAGCAGTTGAGTCGCTGGTCGGTTCTGGTGTTGGGGCAATACTCACCGCTACTGGCTGAAATACGATTCCGCCATCTGACAATTTGCCTATTTGTAACGCCACATCACCACAATCATTCGCAATGGCGGCGAGGGTTGTTATCCCATCTAAAATCGGAATGGTGACAATCCCTTCTTCAGAATTGCATAAACCAGTTAACCCTTCACCATAAGAATTGAGCAAAATTACCTCAAAATAAAGGCTGGTGCGTTTATAAATTTCGAGTACCACTTGGTCAGCAACACGCCGTTGCACCAGTGTAATCAAATCGCCAATAGTGCCTAATTCCGCCCATTCACCTGATGTAATCACCACCCCAAAATCGGATGAAATCCCCGTTAAAACAGGTACAACATCTTCTATCTGCAACCTTGATAACGGTGTAGTCGCAGTTAACGGTTCATCTACCAAACGGGTAAATACACCCAAAATCTGAATGATACGGGTAGAAATAGTTGAATCGGGTTTAATCGCCAAACGGAAGGGGTTTTCGATGAATCCTGCCGTATAAGTAACCCGTTCTTCAAAAACAAGCGTTGGAAATGGTGTGGCAGTTGGGGCGACCACATTTTGCGATGGTCGCTGAGTATTTGCACCGCCACCACAACCCGCGAGTATCAACACAAATCCGATGATAATCATCCGCCACATGGTCATCCCTTTCTACAACAAATTAATCAATTGGCGCGAGTTCAATTTCGCGCTGACCAACACCACTATTATAAACATCAACATCCTCATGAATCAGCCCTGCCCAACACGATTGGGGATTGGCTGTTTCTATCAATTCGGTCATGCGGATTGCACCCCAAACCACCGCCCGTTGATTGGGCATGAGATAATAATATACATTATCGTTGGTGGGGTCTTTTTCTGCGACCAATTCATCTGGACTACCGATTGCCCACCGCCATGGGTAACTTTGTTCAGAGGTCTCACATTGAATCCCAACACGCCACACACCTGATTGTTCATATTGCCCCAGTGATGCAGATAATTGGGTTTGCTCATATACTGTCCCCGGTTGCGGACCCGATGTACGGATGGGTGTCGCGCCATAATTTTCGACTGTGAGGGCAAAGACCAATAAATCGCCCACTTTCATCGTGATGGGGAGTGTATTAGCATCATCCGCACTATTGGGGATGGGGATTAAATCGCCCGTCGCATATTTTTCATCATACGGCGCGGTCACAAATACGACAGTCGCACCATTGGGTTGCCCAACAATTTCGGCAATCGGTTTGCCACCATTTTGAATAGTCAATTGAGATTGGCGTTTGGTGATTTGTCCCATTGGGTCGCGGGCTTCTGCGACAATGGTATAAACGCCATCGGGTGGCGGGTCTGCGCCAATATCTACCCCACCCTCATAATCGTAAGTGTGCCGTCCTGCCTCGCCAACTTGACGGCTATTCTCACGACGAAATAGGGGTAAACGTTGATTATTGAGGTCTATCAAATAAACCTCTAAATCGGCTTCTTTATCCAAATACACATTGATGAGGGTACGGTCATCAATCCCGTCTTGGTTGGGGGTGAATATCTCTGGCGATACTGTAAATTCTATCATTTGTGGGGGCAAGGGAATTTCATCCCCTTCTACGATGAGTGTTCCTCGCTGTTCGGCAACTTCATCACCTTCTTGGGCGCGGGCGGTCAATATCCACTCATAATCACCACTTGGAATGAGTCGGCGCAAAACCTCGCCTTGAATGGTTTCGTTGGGGAACAAATAACCATCCACCACCCCACTGAATAAAACGGTAAATTCACCACTGGAACGGCGTTCATCTTGTCGAAAATAAAATTCGCGTTCATCAGCTTTGCGGATGAATACCAACGATACAAACGCATTTCGGCTAATTTCGTAACTGAATTGGGTCGCATCATCTATCCCATCGGCATCTGGGGAGATGGTAGAAAGTGAACTTTCTGCGTAAATCAACAACGGGCGCGGGGGTTGGACAACAAAAAGCCCCACCACCACCACGATAAGCGTCATGATGATTGCAGAAATGAGGGTTAATCCAATTGGAAAACGCATTGCACCTCGCAATTTTCAATATTGATATATTCAAAATTGTAGGGACAGCATCAATGTACTGTCCTACCTAACAATTTCATCCATATTTTCATGCGAGTGTAACGTTAGATTGCCTATGCGACAAGGGCAAACCTAACGGCGCAATTTTTGCATCCGTTCATTGGCGGCAGAGATGACATGATTTCCCTTACAAAAGGCAAAACGCACATGCTTGCTCCCCAAGTGTTTATTCTGTACAGAATAAAAGGCGCTGGTCGGAATCACTGCCACACCAATTTCGGTTATCATATACCGAGAAAATGCCATATCATCACCATCGAACATATCCGAAAAATCGGACATAGCAAAGTATGTACCTTGCGGGTTAAATGATTTGAATCCGACTTCATTCAACCCTGCCATCATTAAATCGCGTTTTTCGGTGTACATAGCACGATAATCTTCGTAGTATGAACTAGGCATCATGAAGGCTTTTGCCACCGCAATCTGGGCGGGATGATTACCCACAAAGGTGATATATTGGCGGGCTTGAGAAACCCCTTTGATTAAATCGGGATGCCCATATAACCAACCTGTTTTCCAACCAGTCATACCAAATGTTTTGCCTGCGCTCCCCACTGTAATCGTGCGCTCAAACATATCGGGCAAGGTCGCAATGGGGATATGTACTGCATCATCAAATAACAAATGCTCATACACTTCATCGGAAATGACAACCACATCATGTTCTTTGCATAAATCAGCAATAACAGTCAGTTCATCCCGCGAGAAAACTTTTCCTGTGGGGTTATGCGGTGTATTGAGGATGATTGCCCGTGTTTTTGGGTTAAAAGCGGCGCGGAGTTCATCAACATTAAATTCCCAATTGGGTGGATAGAGTGGTTCATAAACAGGCACACCACCCGCCATCAAAACACCGGGGGCGTAACTATCGAAGGCTGGTTCAATAATAATCACCTCATCACCGGGGTCTATTAGTCCCATAAGTGAGGCAAAAATGGCTTCGGTTGCGCCTGCTGTAATGACGATGCCTTGTTGTGGGTCTAGGTTTAATCCATAATGCCGATTGGCAAAATTCGCTACTCCTTCACGCGCCACTAACGCCCCTGCGCCCGGTGCATATTGATTATATAACCCCGATTGAACCGCCTCTGCATACGCCTGAACAACTTGTGGTGCGCCATCAAAATCGGGTCTGCCCTGCCCCAAATTGACCGCATTATATTGTCCCGCAAGGGCATTAATTTCTGTAAAAATGGTCGTCCCAAATGGAATAACACGATTGGCAATGCGTGGCATGGGATATTTTTCTCCTGTTTATTAGCTATCGAATCAATCGGGTATAACAAATTATACTGCTACCAGAATTATCGCATTTTGCGGCGAGCATTATCACGGGTTTGATTCACCAAAAAATCTACCCGTTCATTGTACTCATCACCTGCATGACCGCGTGTCCAATGCCATTGGATGGTATGGCGTTGAGTGGCAAGGTTTAGGCGTTCCCACAAGTCTTGATTTTTGACGGGTTGTTTAGATGCTGTCCGCCAACCATTTTTTATCCAACCCTTCATCCATGTGGTGATGCCATTTTTTACATATTCGCTATCGGTATAAAAATTCACGATGCACCCTGTATTGAGGGCTTCTAGGGCTTGGATGGCGGCGGTGAGTTCCATCTGATTATTGGTTGTATCTGGGTTAAAGCCAGTCAATTCTTTTTTGACCACCTCACCCGATTCGTGCTTGAACATCAATAAAACCGCCCATGCGCCAAAACCCGGATTTGGGCTACATCCACCGTCACTATAAATGGTCACTTGTGGTAAATCATCTAGTTTATTCATTTTAACCCCTTCAAAACTTTTCATCAAAAACTTGCGTAATAGCTATTATATGAAATGTGAGAGGAAAAAAACAACCTATGGATAATCCAAATTTAGACCAAAAACGACTCGATGCAATGCTCCGAATCACCCAAAATGCCATCGGCACAGGCTTAGCGGGTGCAGTGCCAATGCCCGCCATGGAAACCGCCAAACAATTGGGTATCGCTGTTTCTGATGCGTGGATGTTTTGGGATATTTATCGGATTTATTTTAATGAGCAAATCACATCAGAAAAATTATCAGACATCCTCAATAAAGCGGGGATGATTATCGTCACAGGAGGCGTGGTGAGTTATGCCACTTTGCGCGTCTCGCAAGGGATTTTAGGCGGAATATTGTCCTTTATCCCTGTGGCGGGATGGTTGCTATCGGGTGCATTGACAGGCAGTTCATCCCTCATCGCAGGAGTTTTCTGGACAGGTTTGATTGAATCGTATTACATGGCAGAAAAATCCGAACAAAAAGAAATCGCAAAAGAAACAGCATAATCTAATGGGGGGTATCATCCCCCCAATAACACCCCCACCCGCAACCGATTTGCATGAATCAGGATATCTTCGACATTATATGGTGTCGCGCCATAATGCCCTGCCAACAAGGTATCTAATGCACGCGCAAAATCGGCGGGGATAATTCCTTTTAGGTAGGTGTTGGTCTCATCATCGGCGGGGATATTATCCACAGTCATAATCGGCAGAACAGTCATCTCTACAAAATCCACCACAGTACGGCGTATGGCAACAGGCACAATATAAGTCGTATTGTTGTAATCTATATAAAATTGAATCTGACGCTCACCATACACCACCAACACATACCCAATTGGGGCATTATTTTGGCTTTGTAGCTGATTCAAAATGTCATTTGGCAATAATTCCCATTCTACATAATTGGTTGGGGTATTGGTGGGCGTAGGTGTTAATGTTGGTGTAGGCGTAATGGTCGGCGTGAGTGTGAGTGTCGGAGTCGGGGTCGCTGTTGGGATGATTAAAAACGCCACATCCGCGCGAATATTGGGCAACAAATTATATAACACATCACCCGGACAACTTGTCCCCCCCGGACATCCATTCGGCGAGGTATTGCCATCCCGATGCCCAGAGATATTCCACATCGTCAAGGCAGAGGGGTTATGATACCCCCATCCATCGGGGTCAATATTGAGGGTAGTCGCTTTCCATGCCAGTAAATTTTTGAGGCTATTGAGCGCATTATTGGATGGACTGACACTCGTAAATGTGCCGATGAGCGCAATCCCCATCGTTTTGCTATTCATACAACTAAAATGAGCGCCGATACTACCATCGCCACCTGCACGCCCTTCATAAATCACGCCGTTGGGGTCTATGAGGTAATTATAACCAATATCCCCCCACCCTAATGAATTGGTATGATAATTCCAAATAGAGCGCACATGCGCCGCCCAATCTAATCCACTATTTTCTGATACTGTATGATGCACAATAAAATGAGTGACTGTGGTATATTCTGGCGCCCATTGCGACGCATTTTGCCCTTCTGGGCATCCCCAATCTGTCCGCGATACAACCGGTTGCGGTGCAGAATTGGGGCGCGAGATAATTTGCCCATCCGAAGCACTCCGTTGAATGGTCGCCATCACCTCAGATGGCGTTTCGCCCGCGCTGATAAAAGACAACTTTGCCAGCGCAAAAATAATCGGCTCGGTGAGCATCGGTTTATCCCACACGATACGAAATTGAATATAATGTGTGGATTTATCGAAACTGACCAAATGTGAATACATCCCGACCACATCAAAATGAAAATGGTCTTGGGTTTGCCAATCTGTCCATGTTATACCATCGACAGAGCCGCGTAGCGCAATCTTCACGGCATCGTTATTATAAGTTTCTTGGGTGATTTCAAAAATTAGCCCAACATCCAATACAGGCGCAACATGGGGAAGTGTCACCTCATACGGTTCAGATACATATTCTCCCGTCCCAAATCCACCCGATAAAATGAGTCCGCCATCAAAATCTTCATAAACCATCTGATTTTGCACATCTGCCTCAAATGGCAAACGCACTTGTGGCATGGGTGCAGATGGGGTTAAGGTACGCACAGGGGTAACATCCACCTGTGCATAAGCGATATTGTCTGTAGGGATATTAATAAGCATCCATAAAGTGAGCATCATCCCAAATAAAAATCCAAAAATGAGTAGGTATCGTGTTTTCATATTGTAGATTATAGGCGCATTTTTACCCAATATATCAGGCGATTTCGCTACTTCTGTTCAGATTCCGTTAGAAAATATCGACTTGTGCAAAAATTTTACAGTCTTGTTATATATCGTAAACATCTCCGCACCATACTCATCTATAACGACACCCTGAGTAGAAAGGCAATATCATGATAGACAGGCGTAGTTTTTTGCAAATGATGGGAATAGGGGGGATTTCGGCGCTCAATATGAGCAAGATTGCACAAACCCTATTCAACGCACCG
>CALDGT010000552.1 GCA_937942935.1 uncultured Chloroflexota bacterium
CAACGGTTGTGCCATATTGAGATGCTATCATGTTGAGTGATTCACCCCGTTGAACAACATGGACAACAGGTGTGCCTGCGATGAGTGGATTTTCTACAGTGGCGCTATCATCTGGGATAGATAATCCGGGGATGACGAGGACTTGCCCACGATAAATGAGGCTTGGGTTGGCAATATTATTCACTTGTGCCAATGTCGCAACATCTACCCCATATTGTTGTGCAATCCGATAGAGTGTATCGCCAGGGGCAACGGTGTGAGTGGTTTGTTGAGATTCCTCTTGTGCAATGGATATATTGACCATCATAAGAGAGCAAAATAAGACTAACAATACAATTTTTAGCCGATGGTGGTAACTCATATCACTAAACTCCAAGTTTTTGAATATTTATCTAATCATCCCTTAAATATCCCAAAAAAACAATCAGAATTTGTAGATTCTAACAGAATAGGCGGGTGTTCGTCATGAACCCCATTTGCCATAGGGACAATTTGTTTGTACAATGCCATGATAGCGAATCGCGCCATAAAGTAGGGTTAAATCTATGCTATTACGGACATATCGTCTAACAGATAAATTGGGATTATTCATCCTAAAAAGCCTCTCGTTTTTTGCGCTCATCATGACCGATAGTTTGTCGGTAGTGACGGGAATATTTAACAAGGGTGGCTTAGGTGTGGGTGGTGTCCTATTTGTGGCGTTAAAAGGCATTGCTACCTTTTTATTGCGTGTGTTACGCTTTCTGCGTGATATATTATTTTGGGTCTTGGACAAAATTGGACGCTTGGCAGGTATTTTGCTGGGGGTCTTTAGCATTGCAGGTAAAAATGCTACCAAAGGCGCGACAAATGTAGGCGGAAAAGCGGTTCGTGGGGTATCGGATGGCACAGCCACCGCGATGGCTCGGCGCTCTGCACGAGTCGAAATTGATACCACATTGGCAGAAGATCCACTTCGCGCCCAAAATCGCGTGTTGAGTGGGTTAATTGTGGTGGTTTTGTTGGTGTTGATTGGTGTGGTGGTATGGGCGACCTCGCGCAATAATAATGCGCCTGTTGTGCCATTAAGCCCTAACTTAGACCTCAATTCTGGTCTCCCAACACAATCTATTGAACAACCCGATGTGGTTTTGAATGTTCAAACGCCCATTCCCACCGCTACCCCCATCCCTGCCGTGTTGCAATCGGCGGGGACATTGGCGTATGTTGTGCGCGAAATAGGACAAACCGATATTTGGGCTGTACCAATTGGCACGCGCAATTCACTCCGTATAGTCAATTCGCCAGAACACGACAGAGACCCTGCTTGGTCATCTGATGGTACACGACTGGCGTATGCTTCACGCAGAGAAGATAGCAATTGGGATTTGTATATTTATGATTTACGCACAGGTGGCACAACCCGAATGACCTTTAACTTGGCATTTGAAGCCAATCCTAAGTGGTCGCCAGATGATTTGTATCTTGTTTATGAGAGTTATCAACAAACAACCCACCTCGATTTGTATTATATGCGGTCAGATGGCTCGGCTGTACCAGAACGGTTGCCAGCTTCATCTGATGCGCCCGATTTTTCGCCTGCGTGGTCGCCCGATGGACGGCGGATTGCCTTTGTGTCATGGCGTGAGGGGAATCAGGATATTTATCTATTTGATTTTAATACAGGTGAAACAACCAACCTCACCAATACCCCAACACGTCATGAAGATTATCCCGCATGGTCGCCAGATGGCACAACCTTGGCTTATAGCGCCCCAGAAAATGGATTTGACACCGTTTTTATACAAGATTTGACCACCAATGCCTCCCCGCAAGCCTTTCGGCGCGGACGGATGCCCGCATGGTCGCCAGATGGTTTGAGTATTGCGTTTATGGTGGATGCTACCGACTCATCTGCGACATTTATCACAGTTGCGCCTTTTATTGACGGAGGGGTGGCTACAGAGGTGTTACAAGTACCGTATGGGGCAGGGCATCCGATTTGGATGGATGCACCCCTCCCGCCTGCCTTGGTGAATGCGGGTGGATTTCCGTTGTCTATCACTGAGCCGTTATATGTCGAACAATCGCGCCCACCAGCAGGCGACCCGCCGTATGGGTTGGGTCCGTTGGTGAATATTTCTCAAGCCTCACAACCTGTTTTGAGTGAGCGTGTGAATGATTCGTTCAATGCCTTACGGATTCGCGCAAATGAAATTATTGGGGTAGATTTCTTGGGTGATATAACCGATGCACTTTGGACACTTGAACACCGCAGAGAAATTGGTGAGCCTGTTCGGAATTGGCATTATACAGGCAGGGCGTTTTCGATTAATCGGAATCAGGTCGGGTTTCCGCCACCATTTGAGGTTGTCCGTGAAGATAGCGATTTAGCCACCTATTGGCGCATTTATGTGCGTGTGGCAGAAGATGCCCAAAATGGCTCACTTGGTGAACCACTCAGACGGATGCCGTGGGATTTTGCGGCGGCAGTGCAGGGTGATGTGGATGCCTATAATCAGGGTGGGCGGTTACGCGGACAAATGCCCGCAGGTTATTATGTAGATTTGACCGAACTGGCGCTCGATTATGGTTGGACACGCGATGTTGCCACCAATGACTGGCGGAATAGTTTCAATGGGCGTAGTTATTGGGTATTTCAAAAGCGAGAAGGGCTGGCATGGTATGATGCGATGCGCGAATTATATGCAGAATCGCAATTGGGTGGATTTGTGCCAACACCAACGCCCGCACCCATACCCACCCTCACACAACAACCTTAATTTTTTGAGGATATAAAACGATGATGCGGAAAAGAAGTAGCTCTTCTGCGGGTGTATTTACGGCAGTCATTTTATTTGGCGTGTTTGGTGCGTTTGGGATGCTTCTCTATAACAACGCCCAAAATGTAACCCCAGTGCGCGTGGTTATTCCCACACAACCCCCGCCAACACAACAATCTAGCACATGGCAAGAGGTGTTACAGGCAGGATTTTCTGAGCAAAACACCCCATTTCCGACCATCGAAATCCCAACCCAACCATTTATTGCGCCCACATTGCCTCAAATGGTCGCGCCGACCATAACACCTTTTTCGGCGGTGAATTTAGCAGAAGGGGGCAATAATCAGTTTAGTTTGCCCGCCACACCAACACCTGTTATGTTAACCCCTACTTTGCAACCTGCCCAAACAGGTACACCATTAGTCGTTGCCGATTTATCTCAGGCAACGCTGGAATGGATGCCCCCACCGTTGCCCGTCCCGCAAAATCGTGACCCATTGGGGCGCGACCATTATATTTTTGCCCGCCCAATAGATTCTAATGGGGTGAGCAGAGGGTTATTTTATTACCCTTATGGGGCAGATGGCTTAGAAGATTTGAACCCGTTACGGATTCATCATGGTGTAGATTTTCCCAACCCAACAGGCTCGCCTGTACGGGCGGCGGGTGGCGGCGTGGTTGCATTTGCATCTACTCCAGAAAATCCTGTGTGGGGCAACTCTGCTAGTTATGGGAATGTTGTCATCATTGAACACGACTTTGGATGGAACGGCGAAGTTATCTATACCCTCTATGCCCATCTCGAAAAAGCCCTCGTGAATACGGGTGATGTGGTGACAACAGGTGATGTGATTGCGCTTAGTGGCAACACAGGACGTTCATTGGGTCCGCATCTGCATTTTGAAGTTAGGCTTGGTTCAAATGGGTATGGTGATACCGTTAACCCTATCCTGTGGACTGTTCCATTTGTGGGTCATGGCACAATCGCAGGTCGTTTGGTAGATAGCAGAGGTAATTTTATCGCTGATGCCGATGTCACCTTGCGGAATTATTCATCGCGCTGGTTTGAAGGCACAACCACAAGCTATATTTTTGATGGAACTGTGAATCAGGTGAATTCTGACCCCAATTGGGATGAAAATTTTGTCTTTGGTGATGTCCCTGCGGGGCGGTATGAAGTGATTGCTGTTTATGAGGGGGAGCGTCTCTCTCGGATTATTGATGTGTACGAAGGGTTAACTACCTTAGTCGAATTACGCCCATCGGTGGCGGCAACCGCCCAACCAGTCACACCCGCGCCGTAATCGTTGGCTAAACGTTGATTAGGCAGAATAGGCAGGGAGCAATTTTTAGGCTACACTAGCAAAGAACCATTGCGGATAGATTACGCAAGCACGGGAGATAATGTTAAGATGAAAATAATTTCAAGATTGATGATATTTGCCCTCATGACCATTTTTTTGGTGATGGGCGCAACAGCACAAACCAATAATGTTCTTGTGCCAGATGTCCCAACAACAGGACAAATCGCACAGGGAGATACCGCGCAAATCTTTACATTTGCGACAGGTGCTGGTAGTACCGCTACAGTGAGTATTGCCAGTGATACAGGCTTTGCACTGACGATGATATTAAGTGATGCGAATGGTATAGTGTTGGGGCAAGTCCAAAAACCAGCAGGCGCGGCAAATGGTGTGCCAAGCCTCATTGAAAATGTTCCATTGGCAAATGCGGGGACATATTATGTAACTGTTCTCATTACACCGGGTGTTGTGACAGCTTTGAGTGGGCAATTTGTGGTGATATTAACACTATCTGGTGGCGAGGCGACGATTCCGCCAGTCCAAACCACACCAGAGGTTGAATCTACTGCTGAAGTGACTATTGCACCAACCCCCGATTTGCAATTGCCACCGACCAATACAACGAATACAGTTGTAGATGCGTCTACATTTGCGCTTACACAAGTTTCTTTGGCAAGCGGCATTAATGTCTCGTTGACATGGAATACTCAGGATGATTTGAATTTACAAGTACGTGCGCCCAATGGTGGTACATTGTTTTGGGATTCACGGTCTACAGATGATAGCGGTGTCTTTGGGGCAGATGTAAATGGGTTATGCGAAGTATTGACCCCACCACCCGCAACAGAAACGGCTACTTGGCAGGGTGGGGCGCTCTCTGCGGGGCGATATGAGGTTTTGGTTTATTATCGCCAATCATGTAGCACAACCCCATCACCAGTCGAGTTTACCCTCAATGTTGATGTGAATGGCACACCACTAGCCCCTGTCACAGGGTCTCTTCAACCCCCTGTCAATAATAATGCCACTGTGTATATTTCTAGCTTTGTTGTGAATTCAGATGCTACAGCAACAATTAGCACAGGTGGTTTGTATACCGATACACGGGTTTTGCCACTTGGTGTGAGCGAGATTTTAACCGCGCCATCTATCCCCTTATTTTTTAATACCCCAACTGAGGGTGTGATTGTTGGCGACCAATATTATCAGGTATATACCTTTAGTGGTGAAGCAGGTCAATTAGTTAACATCAGCATGACCAAATCGGTTGGTAATCTCGATACTCTGCTTTTGCTATTTGATAACACGGGTAACATTATTGCCGATAACGATGATGTTAACAGCCCCGCCGATACTAATTCTGCCATGTCGGTACGACTGCCATCGTCTGGGACATACACCGTATTTGCAAGTCGGTATGGCAAAGATGTTGGTGGCACAGAAGGGACATATAACCTTTTGGTAGCTGAAGAAGCCCCAGAACGCGCTGTTAATCTCAATTTGCCAACTGGTGATATTGAAGTAACGCTCACATGGAATACCAGAGCCGATTTGCAGTTATTGGTGCGCGACCCATTTGGCGATTCTGTATATGATGATGCAGAAAGTGTTCGGAGTGGTGGGTTATTGACCGCAACTGGCAATCGTAATTGTTCTACTACCCTTGCAACAACACCTGCTTATCATATTTATTGGCCCTCTGGCACAAAAGATGTTGGGGCATATGAGGTTGAAGTTTGGTATCAGAGCGAATGTGGTGATACAACACCTGTAAACTACAGTTTATATATTGTGGTTGGCGGAGAACTTATCTTCACAGAAGCCAGCCTCATCCGTTTTAATGAACGGTATGTCACCAGTTTCAATATTAATTTAGATGGTACTGCGACACCGAGCTTGGGTGGTATTATTGGCGGAAGCGAAACACTGCCATATCAAGCCGAATTAGAAAGTGCTATTGTGATGCTCGGTGGCAACAGTTTCACTGGAAGCATTACACCAGACAACAAATTTGATGTGTATGCGTTTGATGGGTTGGTCGGGGATGTTGTGACCGTTACCATGACCGCTTCATCACCGACACTTGATACCTTACTATTCATGATAGACCCCAATCAAGTCGAGATAGCACGGAATGATGATGCTAACGCAGATACCCGCAACTCAGCGATTAATCGGGTCACATTGGCGGCAAATGGACGCTATTATATCCTTGCCACACATTTCGGTGCCATTTATGGTGGGACAACTGGTGCTTATACATTGTCTTTGCAAGTTGAACGTCCCATTTCGCCAACCGCCACACCACAACCATAATTGATAAGATTTAACACCAAAAAGTCCTCATTTTAAGTATAGATGAGGGCTTTTTCTTCTTCTAATTGTGACTAGCATGAATGGTTAAATTGCGCTATACTCATTCTAAATTTTTAGATAGACCCAATCAGGAAATGAATCCTGTAATTACCCTATAATCACACATGATTAATGACCATTGTGCATCAAGAGAGAAAATAATATGAAACTACGGAATATCCTCCTCCTCGTTGGTTTAATGTTCCTGATTGCGGCTTGTGCGCCAACCCCCCAATTACGTAGTGACCGTTTGTTGCAAGATGATAGTTTTGTATCTGGTGAAGAACCATGTGCGGCTCCTTGCTGGCGCGGAATCATCCCCGGTGAAACATCTTGGAACAATGCGTTGACCATTATTGGCGACGATACAACCCTC
>CALDGT010000553.1 GCA_937942935.1 uncultured Chloroflexota bacterium
TGGCATCTTATGGTCTCTCGCAATCGCCTTACTGGTTTATACCCATTATCAGGGGGTATTCATCCCCGCACTCATTGGTTTACACGCGCTCTTATTTTTGCGCGGAAAAACCCGTTTATGGGCAATTGGTTGGCTCGTTTTTGCGGGAATTTTGCTCACACCGTGGCTAATAGGGGTCACATTGCCCCAAGCGAAAAATGCGCTCGAAAAGGGATTGCCATTCGCCATCCCAACCAATTGGGACACCGTTCTCGACTTGCGTCATCGCTTTTTGGGCGATATGTGGGTATTGTTGCTCGGTTTGGCATTGCTCGGTGGATGGGGATTTCTTTCGCGCAAAAAATGGGGATTAGGAGGATTGGTGGTGATGTGGGTAATTGTGCCTGTGGCGGTGTTATTTGTCGGCAATTTGGTTGCACCCTTGCTCACAGACCGCAAATTATTGCTCATCACCCCCGCCTTATGCCTGTTAATGGCAGTTGGGGTCAATCAATTAGACCGCGTAGGGCGCGGACTGGTCATCATAGCCATTGTGATATACAGCCTCGCTACGGTAGATTTTTATCATGACCGTGAACCATGGCGCGAGATTGCCGATATATCCCTCACCTATGCTCACGAAGGCGATTTATTCTTGGCAGAGGCAGAAGTAGGGCAATATCCCCTCAAATATTATTTTACACGCCAAATGCCCCCCAATTCTGGGTTTTATACCTTCACATTTTTGGGCGACCCGACCATTTCCGATACACAAGATTGGTTCACCTATTATGACCTATTTTTGCCCGATGTATTGAATCGCGCATCGCAAAATCAGGCTGATGGCATTTCAACCGCATGGGTGGTGTTTTGGAGCAATGACCGCGCCGTGTTGGATAGGCTAGAAAGCAATGGCTATACGCGCACATGGTCAACCATCACCGACCATTATGGAAACCTGATTGCGACTTATCGTTATGACCACATTTTATCTGCGCCGATAGATTCATTTACCAATGGGATGATTTTACGCGGGGCGCTGATAGATAAAGAGGCATTGCGACTCGATTTATGGTGGTCAACCAATGCCCCACTATCATTCGATTACACCACCGCAGGCGGATTATTGAATGAAGCGGGTGTTTTGGTGGCACAATGGGATAGTTTTCCGCCTATCATGACCAGCCAATGGGATGAAAATGCGCTTATTTTTGACCCAAAATCTCTCAAAATAGTAGATGGGCAAACCCTCACAACGGGGGAATATACCGCCATTGTGAAGGTGTATGTGTGGGATGGGCAAATCACCGACATTCGCACACAAGCGGATGCGCCTTATGTCGAAATCGGCAAAATACAACTGCCCTAATTATCTGCCCCGTTGATGTACCATATTTGTTGGGTTAAAGCTGGATAGATAGCACAACTCGTTTTGGCATCATCCGATACATCAATCGTCCAAACCTCAAAATGGGGCGTTAAATCGATTTGGGTGATGTCGCATAACATCATCATGAAATAATCACGCCGTTTGAGGTCTGTATCGAGCGCATCCCAATCGGATTGAGGCATCTCACGGTATCGGCGCATAACCGTTGTCCATATATCCCAATTGAGTTCAGGAAATCCGCGCCGAATTTGGTCTAAAAAAACCAATTGTGCAAAGGGGTCGTCATTCAAATATCCCCATTTATCTGCAATTTGTGCATCATCTAAAATGGCAATCGCACGCGCATAAGCACCATCTGTAACTAACGATGAGGTGTTATGTAAAATCTCTTGAGCATAGAGTGAGAATAAATTCACCGTCACTTCTGTGCCATACACATACGACCACGCATCCATCTGATAATTGTGACCCAATTCATGATATTGCCCCCAAGTTCCGCTATCAGAAAAAACGGTGTCGCTTGGTGTGCCTAAGTACCACTCGTTGTAGGTCATAATCGGGAAACCCGCATATCCCCATCCATACGAAATTTGTTTATCTGCCACATACCAATATTGACCTTGCGCGGGTTCATGAATGGGGCTATCACTTGTTAATCCCGCCAATTGATTATGTAATTTGCCAAAGGTCGTATAATATTGTGCGACAGCACCAACCTCCTCATAACTCAAAGTGCGAATTTCATCACTGGGCATAAATACCACTGCCAAATCACTCTCCAAAACGGCATATGGTACAGGCAATTCGCGGCGGATGAGCCATTCATCAGGCGTGGTCTTACCGACTTTGAAATACGGCATTGGCACAGCATTTTCAATCGTGATGTGAATGGTCGCCTCTTGCGATTGTGCCGATTTAATGACCACTGCCCCGCCATACGGAGAACGAATTTGATTCTCTCCCTGTTGCAACGCTAATTCAATCACCACGCTCGGATACCGCAGAAATCCTTCTGCCATAACATTATCAACAAATGGACTTAGAATATCGCTATGCACCCCAATTTGTGCGCTCACACCCTGAATATCCTCATCAGATTCGACAAAAATGCGGATGATGTCATGCGGACGGGCATACAACCCCGTGTTCAACCAATTTTCGGGTGCGGTGCTAATACGCAAATAGGCGTGGTCTTTGAAACGCAAATCAAAATCGTAGGATTGGGTGATTGTGGAGATGTCTTGTGATACCGCACCCGGAAAATCTAAGCCATAATCAGCTAATTCTACGGGGGGAATATATGGCAACTGCACACTTGCTACACGGTTACAGGCGATTGCTTGTTGATAGGTTGTTGTGTCGGTAACAGGGAATGGATAAGTAATATCACATCCACCCGATTTGACCAAATCTACATCTGTTTGAAACCAGCGCCATTGTTGATGGGGATTTGTCTCGTCTGCATAGTAGAGTGTGGCATATTCATCCCCTGTATCCAGCGCCAATTTTAGCTCATCATACGAGGCGATGATGGTATATAAAACCGTGTTATCTGGCTGGTATTCTGCGACAAATGGATAAACTTGTTTATCTCCACAAGGCAAAATCACTAATTCATTAAACCAAATATCTTCACCTGCTAACCCTAAACAATAATTCGGGTCGGCTTGAATGTGCCATTTGCCCACATCATCAATTTGCCACAACTGCTCTGCTAATCCACGACAGGGGGTCATCCGAATAGGCGCATTGAACAAGGGTTTTCCATCTACTGTAAGACACCTATTCAGGTTAAGTGTCGTACCAGCCATATCCCATGTTGCATCATCTGCCTGAATTTGAAATAACGTCAATAAGATTATCAAAATAGCGAGCATTATCTTTTGTCGCATAAACACCCTTATCTCATTATGGCTGTTCTACCCGAAATGGAATATCTAGCACAAAACTATCGCCTGCGGGTTCACCATTTATACTCAGGGGCAAGCGTTCCCCTGTGGTGAGGTCATAAAATCCCACACGCACACGATAATCATCGCCATTGGGCAATTTAGGAATGTAAAAAGCACGTCTATCTATGACATATTCGCCCGTTTGCCAAAATTGCGTGGAATAATAATTCAATTCCCACCCATACGGCTTATTCACCACACCATCTGCCGTAGCAAGTACCGTATTGGGGTCGCTTTCGCGGTACAAATGATAAAAAATGACATAATCTGTGGATGTTTCGCCCAGAACTTGCCAGACGAGCATAAATTCCACAGGATTTGTGCCAATCCCCGCAAATACAGGCTCATTCACCACACCATAACGCACCAGACGGACAAAATTATCACCGAATTGAATATCCTTATCAGGTGTCATTTCGCTGTATAAGTTTGAACTTGGCGGATTTTCAAATCGGTTATTCATTGTCAACGCATAAACATCAATATGCTCGCGCCAATCTTCAAACCGAATGGGCGGGGCTGTAAAATTTTCTCGGCGTAGGCTGGCATAAAATGGGTTATGAAATCCGCCTGTATTGGCATATAAGGCTTGGGATTCGATTCCGTCTATAAAATAATCTGCCCCTTGCGCCTCATCAAATGTGCGCGGGATTTTGGTGATGTTAATATCCCATGTCGGGAAGAAGAATGGCAGGCGTTGGAGTCCGGGTGCCAAGATACTCGGTGGCTCATCGGTTGGCGGGAGTGATTCGAGATATGTCACTAGTTCCAGAAAAGACGCATCGCGCAAATCATCTTTGGCGGGCATTGTCCACCAAAAATCCCAGCCGTAACCCTCATCGTATAGTGGAATGAGAATCCCCTGCACAGAAATAGCAAATATGGCAAATACATAGCCCAACCGCATTGGAAAATGCCAAGATTTGACCCGTTCTGGGGTTAGCCATGCGCCTAAAATAATTGCACTCGGAAAGATGAGCAATGGCACAATGGGGAATGATAACCGATAGTGATAACTATACGAGTAAAAATAAGTGATGAAATACGGCACAGCCAATACCCATGCCCACCCGACAATGCGAATATGCCCCCAATCCGATTCTCTGGCATACGCAAAGGCGTAATCGGCGAGGGTGACGAAAAATAAAATTATCCCCGTCACAAAAAATACCCAATCCATCCCCATCATCCGACTTGGGGTGATGATGGTCGGTGCAACACCGAGCGCGATTAAAATCACACTGAGGGATAAAAAAATCCGATTCGGGCGGTATTTGAGGGGCGCAAGGAATAAAAACACGATGAGCAACCCAATAAGCAATAAAATCCAGCCAAATTCGCCTGCGCTCCGCACCGCTTCATCTAACCAATACGATTGCGGAAAAGTGATGAGAGGATGACCATATAATCCATTGCGGATATACCATATCGCGCCTAATGGCAAGCACGCCAGCGCCATCCGCAACGCCACCACAAAACGCGGGGCAAATGATGACCATTTGCGGGTGCGGATGGCTTCGAGAATCATCACCAGCACCACCCCCCATATCAATGCGCCACCCGTTGGCTTTGTCCACATCAAGATACCAAGCCATATCCCTGCAAGCGTGGCATAACGCCAACGTAACTGCTTATCGGGTTGTGTCCATGCCATGAGGAAAAAGGCGCTTGATGCAGTGAAGGCGAATGTTTGCGGAATTTCGAGGTCGCCGATGCGCGTCCAAAAACCAAAATGAGGATATAATGCCCAAATTGCGCCCAAAATAATGCCAACACGCCGATTTACCAACCGATTGCCCAATACATATGCCGCCAAAATGCTCCCAATTTGCAAAAATGGCAACACTGCCCGCGCCACATGGTCATTGATACCCCCTGTGAGAATTTGTGCGAAGGTATATTGCAATTGCAAAAATTGAGGATAATAACCAATATCGGTGGGGATAAATCCAAGTTGGGTATAAATCCGCGCCTGATAGCCATACACCCATAATTCATCATACCAACCAAAAGCCGTCCAAGCGGTCATCACCCACCGTAAAGCAGTGGCGATGAATACGAGCGCAATGAGGAATTTTTCATCCGATGCGAGGGGTGTGTGCGGAATCGAGTCTTGGCGCGGGGCGTTTTGCATTTTCCAAAAGAATAATCCCCATAAAATGCCCGCCATGACAAGCATCCCCCAAGAAAGGGTTGCCTGATTGAGTAAGGATTGACCACCCACCAATTGATTGATTTGGGATTGCATGGGATTGAGTGGGTCGCCCGATGCGATATTGGTATTTTGACCAATCACCCCCAAAATAAGCATATAGGCGGTCATCAAAGCCGCGCTAAAGCCGATGGCGCACATGATAACCAATGGTCTATCACGCCAATCGTTGCGCGGGAGCGCGAGCAATGCCAATGGAATGCCAATTCCGCCATATAAAACGATGAGGGCAGGTAATATGCTGAGTGTAGATGTTAACCAATGTGGAATCATGTATCAAATCTCTGTGCCAAAACCAATACAAAACTGCCTGATGTGTTGGGATTATCATCACCAAAATAGCGCGTGGCGCGGATATAATAAATGCCTGTATACCCCAATGTGAAGCGGTCTACACGGGCGTTATTTGCCCCGCCCCCACTATCATCATCTGCCGCGAGAACACTCTGGCGGTCTTCTGCATACAATTCGAGATAAGGGTCTAAATTGCCCTCTACCCTATCCAATGTGAGGCTAATGACATCCCCCACTTCACCATAAAATGTATACCACACCTCGCTGGTAATATCATCAATATTTCCTGTGAGCGAGACACCATATAAAATCCGCCGAACATCAGATGCAACAGTTTCAAACGCATTGCCTTGTGATTGTAACTGAAGGCGATATTTGCCTGTGGTGATGCCTGTTATGCCTTCAAAGCGCGTGGCGACCACATAATAGGTGCCTGTGGCGGGAATGCGAAAATCAGTGATGCGGGAATTTTGGGTCTCGTTGCTCAAATCATCATTGTTAATCAGTTCTTCTAATGTGGCGCTGGTCAGGCTGATGTAACTATCGAGATTGCCATCGAGCCGAGACATCGCAATCGTGATAATATCATTTTCACGGGCAGAAAACCGATAATACCGCGCCACTTGGTCATTAGTGATGTCGCCCTCAATGGTTGTGTTATACTCGATTGGGATTGCGCCCAATGCTGAATTGCCAATGCCACTATTTTCGGCTTCGGTAATAGACAACGAAAAATTCCCCGTGCTTTGCCCTGCGATAAATCCATAACGGGTGGCTTGGATATAATATGTGCCATCGGCGGGGACAAAAAACGCTTCTAGTGATGCGACTGCGGTATCTGTGCCGGGGACATCATCATTTTCCATCAGAATTTGATTATTGCTATCAATCAGGCGCAAATACGGGTCTAAATTGCCAGACCGCCGGCGCATGGTGACATTAATTAAATCCCCCAACCGCGCCCGAAAGCTATAAAAAACTTCAGGTTGTTGGTTATCTATCACCTGAAAAACCGTATCCCCATAGCGCAAGGCGCACCCAAACCCAGAGCCGTTGCCGACACGCTCAATGAGTAATTCAAAATTCCCTGCCGTTGTGCCAAGTTCATACCCAAATCGGCTGATAATGAGGGTATATTGCCCTGTGCTTGGGATGGCGAGGGCGCGAATATGGTTATCTTCGCCACCGTTAGAATCGTCTTGATAGGTGAGTAAGCTACCATCGGGATTCATCACACTCACAATCGGGTCTAGGTCGCCTTGCGTGGTGGTGACTTTGATAGAGACAAAATCGCAACGGAGCGCCTCAAACAAATAGGTTTGAGATGCGGTAAGGTTATCAATTCGCCCTGTGACAATCTGATTAAATAACACAACTTCCCCCGCATCATCTTGTGCAATGAGGGGGACGGTGAATAAGTAGAGCAAACCACAAATGAATAAAATCTGCCAATTTTTCATGACGCGCATTTTAGCATAAAATCATGGCATTTGTTCCAGATAGATGGTATAGCGTAGGGCAGTATCTTGGATTTGGGGGGTAAATTCGAGCATGAACGGCATATCGGTTGTTGCAGAAATCTCTGGAATTTCCATCACCCGATACCCCGCTACATGCTCATAGGCATCATAAAGGGTGATAACCATCCGCACACCTCCCCCTTCTAAGATGGGTGAACGGGTCAATTTGCCTGTAATCCGATAACTGCGATTATCTTGCTGGTTAGAAATATCAGATAAGGTCAATTTTGGAGGGATAGGTGCTTGGGCGAGCGGGGTAAAATTCACCACCGAAACCCGTACCCCACCAAAATCGTCGGCAGATAAATCGGACCCAAAACGCACATGATAGGGTGCAGACCCTTCTGGCGGGATGCTATGTTGTAAGATGGCGGTGGCTTTGGCGGTGAGCGGTGTCCCATTGGCTTTGAATAATTCCACTAAGACCTGAACATCCTTAAAACCGGTTTGGTAAGGATTATTGA
>CALDGT010000554.1 GCA_937942935.1 uncultured Chloroflexota bacterium
GTGTGATGGGCGGAAAATGAGACTCTACCGCATGGAATATCACTGAGATTTTTTCTGGTGGAATATTGTATAGAGTTATAAGGTCTTGGCGTGTTGTTTCGGATACAGCATGAATGTGTGTTGCCCGATTTAGAGAACGAGGCACAACCACATCTAAATAGGCTTTGAGCGAGGGGCTAGCGGCTTCTGGGACACGGATATACGATAAATCGTGGATAGTGACAATACTTTTGGTCTTAGCGCGAAGTGGGGGTAAAACAAAATCAGTGGCATGATATAAAGCGATTTTGCCAATAATATTCTCAATCGGGTATGGAATTTGCGCTCTGTGCCAAATTCTTGCCCACCATTTCGGAGAAATTCGAGATGGTTTATACGTAAAATTTGGCGCGAGTTGTGGCGGGAGGGGTTTTGTATTCGCGCCCGCCACAAATAACCGATAATCGGTTTGTGTGTCTATATGAGCCAAAGCAGAGACTAATCCGCGCACGGTTCGCCCAATGCCCGCACCTTGTTCATACGCAGGAGTATAGTCTATGCCGATGGCAACCATATTATTTTACGTCTCGGTATGTCCAATAACGATTGGCAAAGAAATTCCACAACATTACCACAACCATCGCAATCATTTGGGCGATAATTGTGCCTAGTTTTTCTTCTGCTGTTGTAGAAGGCAAGTAACCCGGTCTAAAAATTTGAATAAATGGCAATGCCACAGGCATGAGGAGATGCCCAATTTGATAATACATCAGAGCAATCCACAATGTACGTCCAGCGCCACCAATCACGCTAATGGTGGCAAATTGCGCTAATTGTTTGCGAATCGGTGTATTGCGCGATTCTGGATACACCCAATAACGTGTCCATATAAAATTACTGATGACAGCCGAAGTGAATGCGATAACAGTCGCAATCACGACATTGATAACATGTGTTGGCGGAAGCATGGTCGCTTGTAAAACAATTAGGATGCCAAAATCAATCACAGCACCAGAAACACCGACGATTGCAAATTTTAGAAAACGCTCTAATTCTTTCGCTTTTTTTCCACCAAATCGTTGTGCAATATAATGAATAGGTGGATTTAGTGGGTTGCGAAGACCCCACTTCATAGGTTGTGGTGTATCCATAAATTCTACCGTTTGTTCTTGATTCAAGGGATTTTCACTTTCACACGAATAAGAGGATGTTGAATAATTGCGAGTATGCCTATCATAACACCAAAATGGATAAAAACATTGTTGACATAAAGATTATCAGTCATGCTATGTGTCATCAGATAAACCCAACTTCCCAATAATCCAACCGCAGTTAACCGTGCCAAATTATCTGGATGTTTGCGAGTTTGCCATGTTAACACCAACAAATGAATGAATAATCCTATGTAGGCAACCAGCCCAATGATGCCAGTCTCTGCCAAAACATTCAAGTAGTAATTATGGGCATGGCCTAGCGAAAATTTCCAATTAATCAGCCGATATGTTTCGTAGGTTGCGTCATAGTTTCCAAACCCAACGCCTAGCCACACATTAGCGCGTCCCATATTGAGCGCCGCTTGCCAATGCGCCAACCGTTCTATAACAGCATAATTTTCGGGATTAATATCTACACCGCGCACATCGGATAACACAAATAATTCTTGTGTGGCACTACCAATACGGTCTGTGAGTGATGATGGTAAGCGCCCACTCATCCATAGCACACCGCCGAAAATAATCACTACCGCAAATAACCCTAATCCTTGCCATAATTTGCGCGGAAATGCGATTACAAGCGCCAATATTGCCACGCCTAAACCGAGCCACGAGCCACGACTCCATGAGGCAATGACTGCGCCACCCATAAGCAAACTCGCAAGCCCATAATACCCACCTAAGAACGCATCTAGGCGCGAGATAGTACGATTTTTACGCCAAATAGACCATGCGCGAATGATATAGGCAATGGTTAGCATCATCGCTAGAGGGGTTAAAAGCCCCATAAATCCGCCGAAGGGATTTGGTTGCCCAAATGAGCCAAAAGCCCGAAAAAAGCCCCTATCTGGAAAGATTCTGAGATGGTCTGCGCCACTTCCGCCAACAAATGTATATAAGCCAATACTTGCCTGAGCCAACCCAGCACTGATAAGCGCGAATAAAAGCCATTCCCATCGGTGGTTGTATTGGCAGAGGGTAAATAGAATATAGATGAGCATCAAAATGAGCGCCCATTTGAGCCATTCAGTTAACCATGCACTCAATGATGTCGCATGAAATACCCCAAAGCCTGAAATGATAAAAAATATACCGATTGAAAGATATAAAGGAGTATAAGTGAACTCAACCAGTCGTTTTTTATAGATAATTCGATGAACAACCCAAGCACCCACAAAAAATATGAATCCAAGTTGCCCAATATCTAACGGTAAACTAATAGCCGATTCAGTTTGGATAAGAGTGCGTAATGGGGCAACAACAAGCGCAAATGCCAGTGCAGAAAAAGGTGTTATCACAGATAAAATACCCAATACCACCGATAGAATCATTAATCCCACTAATTCTCTCGGCAGATAAGCAATCATTCCCCCAAGCACCAACGCAATTAAAATAACGAGCAATTGCCAGAGGGAAAATGATTGACGGATGGATAAAACGAAATTCATTTCATCCCATCACGATAAAATGCGATGGTCTTTGCCAAGCCATCTACTAATGCGACACTTGGTTGCCAATTAAGCACCTGTTTAGCGCGGGTGATTTCTGGTCTGCGTGTTTGTGGGTCGCCTTTGATACGTGCATCGTGAAATTCAATGGGAATAGACTTTCCCATGAGTTCACAGACCATCTCTGCGAATTCTAAAATGGTCATTTCATTAGGGTTGCCAATGTTAACAGGTTCGGTAAAATCGGAATCGAGCAATCGGCGCACACCTTCAATGAGGTCATCCACATATTGGAAACTGCGGGTTTGTTTGCCATCGCCATAGACCGTTAACGGTTCACCACGCAGGGCTTGAGCAATAAAATTGGGGACAACACGCCCATCATCCAATCGCATACGGGGACCGTAGGTATTAAAAATACGAACAATGCGTGTTTTTACGCCATATGTGCGGTGATATGCCATTGTAATCGCTTCGGCATAACGTTTTGCTTCATCGTACACACTGCGGGGTCCGATTGAATCTACATTACCCAAATAATCTTCGGTTTGGGGATGCACCAGTGGATCGCCGTACACTTCTGATGTAGATGCAAGTAAATACCGTGCATTTTTGATTCTAGCGAGTTCAAGGGTGTTTTGTGTACCTAACGAACCAACTTCGAGTGTTTCAATGGGATATTTCAGATAATCGGGTGGGCTGGCTGGCGACGCAAAATTTAATACTGCATCTACAGTACCATCAATAGTGAAGGGGCGACTAATATTTTGATTGATGTAGGTAAAATGTGGATTAGATTGGAGATGCTCAACATTTTTGATGTTACCTGTGATGAGATTATCTAAAGCGATAACATCTGCACCTTCGCTCAAAAATCGCTCACATAAATGTGACCCAATAAAACCCGCACCACCAGCTATAACAACGCGCAATGCACACCTCCATATGGTTAATAAGCGCCCATGAGTTTACCATCACTCATGAATCGTGTGTAGCGATGATTTTTGCTGTAAATTTGCAATAATACTCACCAGCACTGCAAAGACTATTGCTAAATCAAGGACATATAAGCTATTGTCTACCAAACCATGTGTCAGTAGATTTGCCATACTCCCAACAATGCCTACTGTCAGCGCAAACACGAATTTATTTTTAGATGTAAACCAATACTGATACACCCGCCATGCAGTTTTCCCCCAAATCCCCACAAATACCATCAGCCATATCACGCCAAATATACCTAAACGCAACCAAAAATCGAGGACGATATTATGAGGATGTGATAGATTTGGCTCTTGCCACGCATCGGGTAACATATACCCCTCACGGAAATAATACAGATATTGGTCAAGCCCAATGCCTGTTATCGGCGCATCTTGGATAATATTCACGGCGCTTTGCCATGCGCGTAACCGATAAAAATTTGTGCCACTAGTCATATCTACAAGGCGCTCAAAGCGTGGTGATTGCGAGGCAATAATCGCGCCTACCATAATGAGCGCCAAGATTCCCAATACAGGCAATATCGCTTTTTTGCGTAGGCTAAGGATAATCGTCACCATAACGCCAACAGGAACACCTATAAATAATGCACCTGCGCTTTGTGTGAGGATGAGCGCAATACTCATTACTAAAAATGCGCTCATGCCCATTATCCAACGCATATTATCTGTACGGATGAGTACCCATGCCAGCGCAATCGGAATACATCGCCCTAAAATTAACCCAACATTATTCGGCGAGCCATATACACTGGCTAATCTACTGACACCATCTTCAGCCGTGATGATAGATTGTCCGCCAAACCACATCACCAAGCCAATCCCTGCCACAGCAACGCCAGCAAGGAGCAACACATCTAAAATACGAAGTAAGATTTTTTGATTATTGCCAATCATCCGAATGAGAACATATAACAAAAAGGGTTCTAAGAACAATGTCCGAAAATCGGTGATAGCGGGGCTACGGTAAGTTGCAACAAGTACCCCGAATATCCCCAAAACAAGCCATATTATCATCAAATAGTCAAACGAGTTAAGTGATTGATGCCATGTCCATTTTCGCATTGACTTGGGCATCATCTGACCATCTTCGGCATAATTAGCTAATCCCTGCAAAAGCACTGCGCCAACGGTAATCAGCAGAATCACTTCTGCAACAGGAAATGCGAATTGATACAACTCTACGGGGAATAAGAAAAATGGAGACCAGAAAACAACAAGCATTACACCCAATTCAATCCGATGGTAAATCAGAATGAACAATACCGCCATTGCCATAAAAGTAATGATTAATGTGGGATTGATATAGAGAATACCTGCTGTAATGATAGATAAACCCAGTTGAACAGAATCTCGCCTAAAAATACTCGGAATACCATCATGCCACGCCAAAAACATCGCCAGCATCAATGCCACAGAAGCACCTGCGCCGATAATGAGTTGTGTAATGTCATTCAAACCTAACCATGTCCGACGGAAAAATACCCATATCCAGCCAATATTTAATGCGCGGGTAGTTACTACCACGGCAATAAATGAGAAAACTGCTGTTACCCAACCAAATGCAATTTGTCTATCATAAGGTTCGCGTAAATCGCCACTACTCACACCAAATCCAACCAGTGGATACCGTTGATTTAACTCATCTGGCACAACTTCATCTGCCATCAGGCGCAGGGTATGTTTTGTATCGGTTAATCCGTTTGCGACACGCTGAATTTGAATGACAGGGTTTAATGTGCCACTTCGCAGTGTCAGATAGCTATTACCTGCCATATCCCTTGGTAGCGTGTTAGCAGGGCTATCATCTACTGTGATATAAAACTGAGCAATTGCATTTTCTTCGCGGGTAATGAGCGCTACATCACGACCAACAAAATCAAATTCTAAACTGCTATCTTGTACCCAACCGATATCTGCACCTAAATCGGTGAATGTCCATGCACCACTATAATGTGCATAAGGATTTTGGGCAGGGTATAATCCATCTATTGCCACATCAGAAATAAGACGATTCTTAAGCGCCTCATAGAACGGTGTCACTTCATCATTTTGCCCCATGACAGAAAATCCCCAACGCGGGTCATCATGAGGGGCATCGGGTTGCCAATGATATAAAATCATCCCGCCGAGCCATGTCCACTCACGTTCTGCACGGACGAGCGCATCGAGGGTATATTGAATTTGGTCAGTTTGGGTCACATCTCGCCAGATAGAGGGGCGACCATTCCAATTTTCGGGAAGCGCATTCCATCCCCAAGCACTTGCCCATAAAGGTTTTTGACCATCG
>CALDGT010000555.1 GCA_937942935.1 uncultured Chloroflexota bacterium
GCTTTGGTGATGACCAATCCCAAACCTGTACCAGTGGTGGTATCGGCAGTAGATTGAGCGCGGAAAAATTTTTGGAACATTTGCTTTTGATTTTCTTTTGAGAGACCGTAACCAGTATCTTCGATTTCGACCTGAAGCATTGGGTCTTGATAATTGCTTGTTATCACTACTCGTAGTGTAACTTTTCCATTGGAACGATTATATTTGATGGCATTGGTGAGTAAATTGAGGATGACTTGTTTTATTTTTCCTCTGTCGCCATTGACCATATAATCTTCACATTCAACTCCAATGGATACCCCTTTCTCATTGGCTTGGGGCAATACGACATCGGCACTCTCTTCTAATAATTTGCGAAGCTCAAATGGTGAGAGTTGGATGCGTGTTCGCCCCGATTCCATCTGCGCTAAATCTAAAAAGTCGGTTGTGAGGCGCATGAGACGGTCTGTTTCACTTTGCATGGTGGTGATGATGTCGTGCTTTTTGGGTTCTGGTAAATCTGGACGTAATAAAATAGCAGTGCTGGCTTTCAGAGACAGCAGTGGGGTGCGGAGTTCATGCACCATTTCGGCAATGAAATCGCTCTGGCGAAATAATCTGGCATTTTCGATGGCGATGGCGGCTTGAGCGGCGAGGGTGGTGAGGATATTTACATCAATGCTGGTAAATGGCATATCATTATGCTTATTTACACACATCACCACACCAATAATCTTTTTGTGGGTACGCATTGGTACACCCAATAAATTGCGCGTCCTAAATTCGATAGTTTCATCCACGACTTGTGAATGTTCTGGTTCATTGGCGACATCTTGAATCACACGCGGCTCGCCATGTGTGGCAATCCACCCCGCAATACTGCCCTCCATTGGGATAATGATACTTTCCATCTCATTGGGGTCAATATTGGTGGCGATTTCAAAACGTAATTCGCCCGTCATGGTATCAATGAGCATGATAGAAGCGGCTTCTGTGTCTATTAACTCTGTTGCGGCGGCGACAATTTGCTGAAGGAGTGAACGTTGGTCAAAGGTAGAATTAAGTTGTTTGCTTATTTCGATGATACGTTCATAATGAGCCAGTAACATCGCCTTGCCTGCGGGTGTTTCTGTGGTTTTGAGGTTTTGATTTTCTTCACTCATCACACATCCTGTAATTGAGCTAAAATTTGCGAAAAAATTTGTGCGGCACGCGCATGAATAACCACATCTGCTATGTGGTCGAGGTGTGTTTCTTCTAAATTGATGATGACTAATTTCGCATGATTGCGTTTGGCAATCACTGGTAATTGATTTGCTGGGGCGACTTCAAGAGATGACCCGACAACCAGCATCACATCACATTTTTTAGTGGCATCTTGAGCGCCTCGTAATTCACGGACTGGGAGTTGTTCTCCAAATAAAATGACATTTGGCTTAAGTACCCCGCCACAATGTGGACAATGAGGGACTCGCCCATCATCTAAAAACTTTTCTAAAATAGGGACTCCATCAAACACTGTATAGCACCGAATACAAGTGGTTTGACGCATGTGACCATGCAATTCAAAAACGGTGCTATTGCCCGCGCGGGTGTGAAGCATATCTATATTTTGCGTGATGACCGATTTGAGTGTTCCTCTGTGTTCTAACCGAGCGAGGGCAAGATGTGACTCGTTGGGTTTTGCCCCTAAAATGGTTATGGCAAGTGGTTTTACCCATTCATAAAAGGTGGCAGGACTGCGACGAAATCCAAATAAACTCGCCACCTCTAATGGGTCTATATCTGTGCGTTTCCATAAACCAGATGAATCACTCCGAAAATCGGGGATTCCAGAATCTGTACTAATTCCTGCCCCCGTAAATGCCACAAGATGTTGTGCATCTTGGATGATTTTTGCGACTTGGTTTATCTTGTGGGGTAGGTCTTCATCTGCCATGTTATTTACCATTCATTTTGATTCTAAAATTTTATAAACATCTTCTGCTAATTTATTGAGTTGGCTAGAGACAATTGCATTTGGTTGAAAACTAACCATCGGCATCCCAGATTCCATTGCCTGATATGCTAATTCTGGGGATGGAGAGATAATGGCGCGAATTTCGTGTTCGAGCAAATGCTCAACTTCGTGCCATGGGGGTTGCAGGTTAATTTGCGCCCGATTTACCACGACCAAATGAATTTTATCACGATTGCCTTTTGCCAATTCT
>CALDGT010000556.1 GCA_937942935.1 uncultured Chloroflexota bacterium
TTTTATTAGTTGTCAAACTAGGCAAAAATTTATAAGCACATCAAAGGTGTTAAAATAGACCTATAAACGAGGTGTTCCAGTTTCTTGAGCGATCTTAAAAAAATGTGAATAGCTAGATTCTTTTAGCTTTGGGCTGTTAATAACCATTTGCATCTGCTTCCACTTAAATGTAGTCCTTAAGTATCTCATTGAGCAGAAATCTAGCATCTTCTGACAATAACCGACTGTTGATAAAGTCTTTAATCGCCATTTCATCTCCTTTCACACGCATCGACTTATGAACATAGAGCATCACTGAAAGAATATCAATCTCTGCGGGATGAAAAGGCATAGTTAATCTTTTCCAATGATAATTATCTTGTTGTATTTGTTGCAACGAACGGTCATAAGCACTCAGGAATGGTTGCATAGCTCGTCGGATTGATAGCCATTGTGATGAATCCGGCTCATTACTTCTCTTTAGTGTCTCTTGTGTTGCATGTTCACGCAACGAAACAAACAGATCTATATAATTACCAATTGGCAATCCTAGAATCCCAATGGGTTTTTGGCGATAAGGCTCTAACCCTTCTTGCAATTTCGGAATGTTATTTGACCACTCCCCATTCCATTGTCGATTTGTTGAGGCAATTAGCAAATAAGTTCTTTGAAGAATATCGTTGATATTTTCGATATCTGGTTGGTTCCTGAAAAAGTAATCATCAGCGAAAAAATCGACCCTAGTGTGCTGAACAAATACCAAAAGCATATAGCTATAGGGCATATTTAGATCATGGTATGCTCTCGCAGCATCTAAAAATATACGCCCACATTTATCCTTATCTTGTTCTACTAACAATGCGTGTGAGGCGGCTCGACGCAATAATGTAGCTGCAAATGCTTGGTTATTGTTATTTTGTTGTTTCATCTCATTATAATATTTTGCAGATGCATAACATGCATTTAAATCACGTTCTATGATATCAGGATCAAGACCTAGCCGTTCAATGATGTCATTTTTATTAATCATCTTAAAGAAGCTCTCTGATATTATTATAATCATTCGGGGGCAAATAGTTTGGGTTGCTAAGGGATTGTGTTGGTTTATTCAAATTGAAATAACCTCGTTGAATTTGAGGTTCAAAATCATTTGCACGCCAAATCTCTACCCGTTCAATCTGAGTCGTTGGTATTTCAATTTTTGCCGTAATTTCACCTTCCGGTTGATAGGGCGAAAAATCCGTATAAATATTGAGTTCACGTATTTCTTCCGCAAATTGACGAAGACCAACGGACTTCTTTCCTAATGTGAATACATAGGCGAACACTACTAATCCACTTGACTTCCACCAATCTGTAGCAAATTTTAGAGCTGTGAGTTTAGCAGGTTCCAAAATGTTAGTTTGACCAAAATGGTCTCGACGAACTGTCCCTGCTGTTGTTGATATAAAGGGTGTCTCTTCACTAAATGGTTGGTTATCACGCATTGGGTCGAGGTCACTGTATTTATTCTGATGCCAATACAGGTTGCGTTCATTAAGGCGTTTATGAATTTCAGAAGCCGGCAATGATTTAACTTTTTCCCACCAGCGACACAGAATACCTCTCTCAAAAATGATGTTTGCATAATTTTTAAGTGATTCTTCCTCAAAGGTACCATCATCAGGCAAAGTGTTGCCAGATTTAGCATACTTAAATATAGTTTTTAGTTCATAATCAGGAATATCATCAGCAATTTGCTCACTCATATTTCTTTTCATTTTTTCCCATATTGTTTCTCTTATATAGGGTAAAGCAGGACAGTAACGTAACCCTTTGACAATTTTTTGTATAATCATCAATAATTCTTTCTCGTTTCTAATCACAAATACTAACTTTGATATAAATTATACTCATAAAGAAAAATCATACAATAATTATAGGTAACTTCCAATTTTTTGAGGTTGCTAAAGCAATCGGGATGTTATTACTTATCCCTATCTGCTTGAATGAATATCCAATGAAGATGGTTTTTGGTTTGCTTGGTAAGGTAATTCCAAAACTCGAATAGGTACGCTAAATAAACAGGCGCAACCAACCTGATTGCGCCTGCCTAAATTTTTTACTTCTACCTAGATGACAATATTCACCTTTGGCTCTTGTCCTTTGCGACTTGCAATGAACAGCACTTTCTTCGGTTGTGCGCCATTCAATGCCCGTTGCACCGATGCACTCGCCAACGCAGTATCAATCGCTTCTTGCTCGCCAATTTCGGCAGAAACTTTGATATTTTCGCGCGGTTTGCCGTTAATCATCACCACCAAATCCACCTCATCTTCTGCCGCAATTTCGGGGTCATAAGCGGGGAATAGTTGGTTGTGAACACTATACGGTTGTCCCAATTTTTCCCACAGTTCTTCTGCGACATGCGGGGTAATGGGCGCCATCAGCAACAAATTGGTTTTCATCGCGAAATCCCATGTGGCTTTGCCAATTTGTTTGGTCTTAATGGCTTCGCGCAATGTATTGCGTAAAATCATCAGCGCGGCGATAGCTGTATTGAAACTGAATCGCTCAAAACTATACGCCACTTTATCAATCGCCTGATGCACCTTGCGTTCAATATCCCGATTCAATGCAGAATCGCCCTCACCAGAAATGGGAGCGCCAGCCAACACCATATCCCACACATCGTTAATCCAATTAACGACACCTTTCATCCCATTCGGGTCCCAAGGTCCGCCTTTTTCCCAATCGAAGGCGAACATCAAATAAGCACGCACACTATCTGCACCATAGGCATTGACCAATTCATCAGGATTCACCACATTGCCCTTGCTCTTAGACATGCGTTGAATTTCCAAATGATGTTTCAGTTGATTGACCGTATTTTCGCCTTCAATCGCGGGGATGATGACCTTTGCGCCATCCACCACTTCTACGGTGCGCTTGACACCTGCCATATCCACAGTAATGATATTTTCGGTGCGTTTGACAATTTCGCCACATACACCATCAAAACCTTTGGGGACATCATTTGAGCCACCGACCACTTCGACATGATTGGCGAATAATTTTTCACCGACAAATTTACCTGTGGCGATGATGTAATCTCCCGGACGTTCCGCGCCCAGCACTTGCCCCTGATTGCGTAACAGCAACATCGGCTCATCAAAAACGCCGTTTACATCACGTCCGTGTTGGCGCATGATGGCTTCGGCATCATCAAACACGCCCAAATCACGCATCGCTTTGGTGAACCAGCGTGTATATAACAAGTGCATGGTGGCATGTTCCGCGCCACCTGTATACACATCCACAGGCAACCAATACGCCGCTTCTTCTGGGTCGAATGGCGCTTGGCTATAATTTGGACTCAGATACCGATATTGATACCACGATGAACACATGAAGGTATCCATTGTATCGGTTTCGCGGCGGGCAGGCTTGCCATCGCTATCCACTGCTTGCAAAAATGGGTCGTAATACGTTAATGGACTGCGCCCAGACGGGTCAAAATCCACATTTTCGGGCAACACAACGGGCAGATTCACATCGGCTTCTGGTTCTAATGTGCCATCCGCACGGTGAATCATCGGGATGGGGCATCCCCAATACCGTTGACGACTAATCAGCCAGTCGCGCAGGCGATAATTCACGGCTTCCTTGCCGATTCCCTTACCTTCCAGCCATGTGATAACAGCATCAATGGCGGGATTTTTGCGCCCTTTCATGCCATTGGACGGCGTGCCATTAAATTGGTCGCTATTGACCATCACACCATCGCCCACATAGGCTTCTGGCATAGTATCGCCATTGAATGATTCACCTTGTGGTTGAATCACTGGGACAATTTTCAAGCCGAATTTCCGCGCAAAGGCAAAGTCGCGGACATCATGTGCGGGGACAGCCATAATCGCGCCCGTGCCGTATGTGACCATGACATAATCGGCTATCCAAATCGGGATACGCGCCCCATTCACGGGATTTATCGCATAACCACCTGTGAACACGCCTGTTTTTTCGCGGTCTTCGGATACCCGTTCAATTTCGGTGGAACGGGCGGCTTGGTCTTGATATGCCTTCACTGCATCACGTTGGTCGGGTGTGGTGATTTTGCTCACCAGCCCATGTTCGGGCGCTAATACCATGAAGGTCGCGCCCCATAGCGTATCGGGGCGGGTGGTATAAATCAGCAAATCATCGCCCGATTCCGTTTTGAAGGTGACATGAGCGCCTTCGCTCCGACCAATCCAATTCGTTTGCATAATTTTGACAGGTTCGGGCCAATCCAACTTATCAAAATTCAACATCTCATCGGTATAGCGCGTATAACGGAAAAACCACTGTGTCATCATTTTTTGGATGACCGGTTGCCCTGTGCGCTCATCTTTGCCATCAATCACTTGCTCATTCGCCAGAACGGTTTGCAGGGTTGGCGACCAATTGACCATCGCTTCGCCACGATATGCCAATCCCGCTTCATAAAACCGCTTAAAAAACCATTCTGTCCATTTGTAATACGATGGGTCACAACTGACCGCCTCGCGTTGCCAATCGAACATCGCGCCCATACTACGTAATTGTCCGCGCATCCGTTGGATGTTGCTGATTGTCCATTTATACGGGTGAATATTACGTTGGACGGCGGCATTTTCGGCGGGCAAGCCAAACGCATCGAAGCCCATCGGGAACAGGACATTATAGCCCTTCATCCGCATATAACGGGCGCGTGCATCTGATGGGGTCATGGCGAACCAATGCCCGATGTGCAAATCGCCACTGGGATAGGGTAGCATGGTCAGCGCGTAGTGTTTGGGTTTGCTCCAATCCACCACAGACCGATACAATTGGGTTTCTTCCCATTTTTGTTGCCACTTTGATTCAATTTGTTTTGGGTCGTATGTCATGTTTTTTCTGCTCCTATGAGATAAATTCGGATAAACTAGGCAAGATAGAGGGGTTGCCGAGAGCAGAAAGTCGCGGTGGGGCGCGGCGAAAACAATTTGCCGCTACATAAGGGAAGAGTGGATGACCTCAACATCCGAAATGATGGTCATATTGTGAATTCCTTTCATCGAATTTGTGCAGATTGTTCAATTTTGCACATGGATAATATGTATACGATAATGGATTTTTGCCGATAAATCAAGCGGTATGGGCGAAAATTGTGATAAAATGGGCGTTATGACATCTACTTTTAGGCACAAAAAGGAAAAAATATCCCTTATGAGTGAAAATATCCCCCGTTTTCAAGTAAATGTTGTGCCAGATTGTCACCCAGAGATTGGTCGTTGGTTGGGCATTTTGGATGATGCCCGCAAACGTCTGCAATTCGCTTTACGGTCTGTGCAAGAATCCGATTTGGATGCGCCCCCACCGATTGGCATCAATACCATCGGGACGATTTTGTATCATATCGCCATGGCAGATGTGAATTGGCTATATGATAATCTACTCCAACAACCCTATCCTAGTGATATTATGAACCTGTTCCCCTATCCCATCACAGATGAACATGACCATTTATACCCTGTGCGTGGCTGGGATTTGCAAGCCTATCAGCAACGCTTATCTGTAGCACGCGCAAAGGTGCATGAGGTGTTCAAACCCATGACAGTTGAGGCATTTAGAGATGTTTTACGCCGAGAAGAACCCGGTTGGGTGTATGAAATGACACCCGAATCGGTGTTGCAACACCTTGCACAGCATGAATCGGAACATCGTGGCGAAATTCAGTTATTTGTGAGTGCCTTGAGAAGTCAAAAGTGATTGTTTTATGGTTGAATACCCAACACGCCGATGAAATTATTATCCGTTATCGGCGTGTGTTGGGTACGGGGAAACAGATATAGTCTTGAGGATATCTATATAGATTTTTGCCGATAAATCAAGCGGTATGGGCGAAATTCGTGTTAGAATAGGTTGTGAAATAGATTTCTTATTATACTCATTGTAAAAATAGTCTATTGTGGAATGTTCTATATCACGATATAATTGAACTAAAGTTCTTTATGGAGGGCTATGTGGTATGAACAAGCAAATGAAATCGGCAACAAAGCGTGGAATTGAGTGGACAGATTATACATGGAATCCTGTTGGGGGATGTAAACATGGTTGCCGTTGGGAAATGCCAGATGGGACAGTCGCTGAATGTTATGCAGAAACAGTTGCTGAACGTGTCGCACAGTCATCCTATCCAAACGGTTTTGAATATCACTATTGGCGACCAGAATTACTCAATGAACCTCTTCAATTACAAAAACCATCGCGTATATTTTTAGATAGTATGAGCGATTTAATGGGCACTTGGGTCGAAGATGACCAAGTAGAACAAGTTTTAGATATT